>JAOUCL010000116.1 GCA_029859805.1 Rhodospirillales bacterium
CGATCCCGGGCTCAAGACCTTGCGCCTGGGCGTGGTCGCCGGAACGCCGCCGGCCAGCCTGATGGCCAAGCATGGCCTGTTGGGACGGGTCCGGCCGTATCAGCTTGTCGCCGATACCCGCTTTGACCATCCGGCCAAGCAGATGATCGATGACGTGGCGGCGGGCGAGGTCGATGTCGGTGTGCTTTGGGGACCAATCGCCGGGTATTATGCCAAGAGCCACAACCCGAAGCTCCTGGTCGTCCCGCTCCGAAGCAATCCAGGCGACGTCAAGATGGACTACCGCATCACCATGGGCGTCCGCTTCAACGAACCGGAGTGGAAGCACGAGATCAACGGCCTGATCAAGAATAAGCAGCCGGAGATCAACGCTATCCTGTCCGCATACGGCGTACCCATGCTGGACAATCAGGGCAGACAGCTCACACCGTAGAGGCTGCGGCGTTGGAGCCTCGCAAAGGCTGGATAGCGATGCGCAGGATCTCCGGCTTCTTTCCAGTCTGCCTGCTTGCCTTGAGCGCCGTGCTGACCAGCACCGTTGCCTGCGGTCTGGCGGCCGCCGAGACGCCCGAGCCGCCGGACTATCGCATGGAAGATTTCCGCGCTCCGGTTCCGAACACGCTCGCCGGCGGAACGGTTGTTTCGGTCGAGACTGCCAGAGAGCTGATCGAGGGCGGAAAGGTCGTGCTGATCGATGTGCTGCCGCGGCCGCCCAGGCCCAAAGGCCTGCCGGAAGGAACCATCTGGCGGCCGACGCCCCGTTACAACATTCCCCGCAGCATCTGGCTGCCGAACACCGGCTTCGGCGCGTTGTCGGACCACGTTGAGCGCTATTTTCGCAATTCCCTCGAGCGCCTGACCGAGAACGACAAGAGCCGGAAGATCCTGTTCTACTGTCTTGCCGACTGCTGGATGTCGTGGAACGCCGCCAAGCGTGCGATCAGCTATGGCTACCGGAGCGTCTATTGGTTCCCGGAGGGAACCGACGCCTGGACCGCCCTGGGCCTGCCGACCGACAGGAGCGAGCCGGAGCCTGGCTGGAACCCGGACTGAGATCTCGGCGCCAGGTCGCAGCCCGTCAGTCGAGGTGCATCATGATTTCTCGGGCCAGGGCGAAGATCCGTTGCTCGAGGATCACCGGCTGCTCGCAAATGTAGCTGAGCGATCGCTCGCGTTCCTCATAGATGCGCGTGTCCCACAGGTTTCTTTCCTGCAACTCCCGCCGCCTTGCCTTCTGGTCGTCGCTGCCGTCGTGGGGAAGTCCGTTCAGCTCTTCGATCTGGAGCTGGATCTTTTCCGCCAGCTTGGCCTGCCGGCGGGCATAGCGCTTGATTCCTTCGATGATCGAGTTGCGTTCGGTATTGACCGCCGCGAGAGTCGCGGCGAACAGGAGAGTCAGCTTGTGGTCCTTGCCGGAGGCTTGGCGCGCGGCCAAGGCCTGGATCGCCTTCTTGCCGTCTTCAACCGAGGTGCTGCGAGCGGCAATGCGCTGCGCGAGCGCGGCCACTTCGGCCTCTGCGCGCCACTCCGGTTCAAGGCCCTCGACCGCCGGTCCTTCCCAGACCATGCCGGCGGAGATCTCCGGTACCTTGCGCTGGATACAGGGCCAGTCGGGATCCTCCGAAGCGGCAGCCCAAAGGATCCCGGGCCCGAGCAGGAGCCCGGCCACCGCGCAGAGGGAACACATAGAAATCCTGAGCACCGTCCCTAGGCCCCTTTCTCACTCCTTCGTCACGATACCCCAGGGAAAGCGTCCGACGGAAATCGACTTGATGGCCTTCAGCTTGGCAACGTCGATCACGGACACGTCGTTCGACACGCCATTGGTCGTGAACAGCTGTTTCTCGTCCGGGCTGAAGGCGAGCTGCCAGACCCGCTGGCCGACCAGAACGTACTTCGTCACTTCGAAGCTCTGGGCGTCGATCACCGCCACCCGGTTGGCGGGTCCGAGCGCGACGAAGGCCAGCTTGCCGTCCCGGGTGATCCGCACGCCTACCGGCTGGATCGCCTCCGCCCGCACCCCGGGGATCTCAAAGCCGATCTTGTGGACGATCCGGCGCGTCTTGGCGTCGACGACGCTGACCGTGCCGCCGATCTCCGAGGTCACCCAGACCTGCCTGCCGTCAGTCGTGAACTCGGCAACCCGCGGGCGGCTGTCGACCAACACGTTGTCGGTGGTCTCATAGCTCGCCGTATCGATGAAGTGCGCCATGTTCGTGGTTTCCGAGGTGTTCACCAGCACCTTGCCGTCCGGGCTTATGCCCATGCCCTCGGGCTCCACCCCCACCGGCACCTCGGCCACGACGGACCCTTTGAGGACGTCCACGACCGTGACCAGGTTGTCGTCCTCGTTGGCCACATAGAGGGGGTTGCCGGAAGGGTGCAGGACGAACAGCTCCGGGTCCGGCCCGCTCGGCAGGGTGCCGATCACCTTCAGCGTCTCGAGGTCGAGAACCTCGATGCGGTCGTCGTCGCTGGCGCAGATGAAGAGCTTCGTCTTGTCCGCGCTCAGGATGATGCCGCGGGGCCGCTTTCCGACCGGCACCGTGGCGGTGACCACCATCGTGTCGGCATCGATCACGCTGATAGAGTTGTCCTTCTCGTTGGAGACATAGACCGTGAGCGCCGCGGCCTGGCTTGGCATCGCCGCGCTCAGGACAAGCCCAAGCACCCAGTACACGAACTCTCTCACGTGTATCCTCCCCACTCGCATGTTCCGGCCGGTCGTCCCCCGGATTGCCGATTTCGGCGAACAGAGCGGCGACCGAGAAGCCCGAAGCTTGTTTCACTGGCTTTCTTGTCAGGTTCCCATTCTTGAAATTTCGGTCGATATGTCAATCGATGCCGGATCGAACCATCCGGTGAATTCACCGGCGATCGTACCCTGCGCCCACGCGGAAGATTGCGGTGCCAGCGCGGATTGGCTAGCGTGTCCAAGGCGTGCCGGCGGAGCGGGGAGAGGGACTATGGACCGAGCGCGGACTGCCTTCTGGGCCAAGACAATCGCGACCACGCTCGCGCTCTGCGTCGGCCTCTGGCAGCCTGTCGTGGCGGAACCGGCGGTTCAGGCCGCCGTGTTCGACTTCGAGCTGATCGACACGAGCCTCGAGGGCGAAATGGCCGGCAAGCGCGCCGACGAGCAGCGGCGTCTTAAGATGATCAGCGACGAGCTGCGCCGCCAGCTCGGCGAATCCGGGCGCTACCTAGTGGTGGATAAGGCGCCCGCGGCCGACGCGATCGCCCAGGCGGGCTATCTTTACGGTTGCAACGGCTGCGAGGCCGACATCGCCCGCGCGCTGGGCGCCGAGGTGGCGATCATCGGAACCGTCCAGAAGGTCAGCAACCTGATCCTCAACATCAACATATACCTGCGCGATGCGAACAGCGGTGAACCCCTTGGCGGAATGAGCGTGGACATTCGCGGCAATACCGACAAGTCATGGTCTCGCGGCCTGTCCTATTTGGTGCGCAACCGTCTTCTCAAGAAGTGAGCCGGGCCACCGGTGCCGGCGGCAATATCCCTGGGTTTCGGGCGGGTCCGGCCCCGGCGATCCCGTCCCCGCCGACCGGCTTGTTTCCAGCAGCCCCCTAGCCGAGCCCGAAGACCGGACCATCGTGCCCGACCAAAAGAGGCTGCGGAGTATGGCAGCGCTCCGGGAAATCCTGTAACCCCGCCCGGGAATGTGCGGGCCTAGACCCGGAGTCGGGAATTGCGGGGAGCGGCAAGCCAATGAGCGAGGCGGGGTTCGACAAGGCGGATCTGGTGATCCGGGGCGCGCGGCTAATCGGCGGCACCGGCGGGCCGTCGCCATGATCGGCAGTCATGCCGTGGGACATCAAGAGAGATCGGCACGGCCCCCATGCGGCCTGCGGCTCGCCCCGGCGTGCGCCTGTGTCGGGGCCAGGACGGCCTCGCCCAACCGGCCCCGACGTGAGGGGCTCCGATAGATTGAAGCGCCCAGGTCATGGAGTAGAGGGGAGTGCAAGAGATGATGCGGCGACTCTGCATAGCAGGTCTGGTGTTCATCTTCGGCATTGGGTTCGCCTCTGGAACCTCGACCGGCGTTCAAACGCCATTTCCACAGTTCTTGGATCTGTCGATTGCCAGGATCGCGCTGCTTGAGCCTGCCAGCACGACGAGGAGGCTGGGTGCGGCCCCGCACCTCGATCATGAAGCACTCGGATTTTCGTATTATCGGTACAGGAACGCGACCGGTTCGCAGGCCATAACACTTATCGGACACCCAGGCGATATTCGGTTCAGCATTGCCGAGGTTCAGATATCGCGGCGCCGCGCCGACGACGTTCTACCGGCATTCCCGAATGGCGTGCGGGATTTTGTCAGCGGCAAGGGGATCAAGCTCGGCCTGTCGCGCGCTCAAGTCTTGGAGATTCTGGGACCGCCGACAGCGGAAATCCGGTCTAGTATCGAGTGTCGCGCCGAAGGCCACGCCGCAATCCTAAGCAATTTCTCCATGCCAAGCTACGTGGGGACATACCACTTCGAACAGGGACTGCTTACGGAGTTCCGTTTCGGCTTCCCATATCCATAGCGAACCGGCATGCGACCTGTTCGGCGTTTGGTTTTAGTCTTGGCGAGATCTGTGACCTCGCGGTGTGGCTGCGGTCCCCTGGGCCTTTCCTTCGAGCAGATCGCGGTAACGCAGGAGCGCATCGCCTATGAAGCTCGTGAACATGCGTATACGGGCCGTGTTGCGCAGGTCTTCGTGCGTCAGAATCCAAAGGTCGGTCTCGCGTTACAGATTGCCCGGCGGCATCCGATGAAGATCCGGCTCAACGTCTCCCATGAAACAAGGCAGGATCGACATACCCATGCCGGCGCGAACCGCCTGAACCGTCGCGTAGGGGTCGGTGATGATCGTACTGACGGGCAAGTTCGGATAGCCGCTGTCCGTGACCCATTGCCGGGAGGACGGATCAAGCGACCAGCCGATCCAACTTAGTTGGTGCAGTGCGCTCGGGTTGTCTGAATCTGGCAGGTGCCTCGCACACACATAGGCGGCCCGGGCGATCTTCAGGATCCGGCGTCCGACCAGATCCTCGGGCGGATCGTTGGAAATTCGAATGGCCACATCCGCTTCCCGGCGGGCGAGATCGGGCATGTCATAGGTTGACAGGATTTCGAGCCGGATCTCCGGATGAGCCTGGCCGAAAGCCGCAAAATCCGGCATCAGGACATAGGTTGCGAGCGCTCCGGACAAGGAGACACGAATCGTTCCGCTGAGTTCGGCGTCACGCCCGGCAAGGCGGCGATCCGCGGCGTTTGCTTCGGCCTCCATCCGCTCGGCTGCGCGCAGCATCTCTTCCCCGGCGGGTGTCGTGAAATAGCCGTTCGGCATCCGTTCGAAAAGCCGCACGCCCAGCTCGCCCTCCAAAGCCGTGATTCTGCGCAACACCGTCGAGCGGCTGGTGCCCAGCTTGTCTGCCGCCTTTCTGACGGACGCCTCGCGGGCGACGGCCAGAAGGAAACGTCGATCGTCCCAATTCGCCATATGTCCGTTTATGGACAGGTCTGACGCAAATTTCAACAGTTCCGCTCTAAATTTGCCGAACTTATATCGGTCTTCAGTCGCGGGGCTTCTGTTTACGGGATACCGAGCAGCAGCAGGCGCAATGAGACCGACCTGTCCAAGAAAGGAATGCTGAAGGCAATGACGAATACAGTATCGGCGGAAATCTATTGGCTCTCCTGGACCGTGATCTTGGCGGCGGCAATGGTCATACCCTACGCCGTTTACAGGGTCAGGAGACTCGGGGGTCTCTGGCAGGCATTCCTGCGCCCCTTGCCCGGGGACAGTCCCTTCGCCGATGAGTGGGCGCACAGAGCCTACCGTGCCCATATGAACGCCTTCGAGGGCATTGCCATGTTTGCGCCCGCGGTGCTTGCCGTTCAGGCCACGGGCACCGGAACCGAGATGACGGCGATTGCCAGCGCGATCTATTTCTGGGCCCGCCTGATCTACGCGCCGCTCTACTATTTCAGCGTCCCGATTTTCCGCACGGCCATTTGGTTCGTCGGTCTTGCCGCAACGTTGTACTTGGCCTTCCACGTCGTCGTTCACGCGCTGGCGTGATCCAAGCGCTGCCTCAAGCCATAACGCCATTCTTGAAGACGTGGCTTTGGGCGCAGCTACGACCGGAAAGATCGGGTTCTAAGCGAAGGAGTGAGGCACATGCCCTATCTCAAACAAAACAGGCACATGGACAATTTTCTCGAGGCCCTTCTGCGGGACCACCAACGCTATCTGCCGATCGTCGAGTTTCTTGACGCGATTATCAAAGACGCCTCGGAGCTTACTTGGGGGGAGTGCGAACAGATCGGACTGGAACTCGGCAAGCAGAACCGCTCGGAATTCTGCGCCGGCATCCGCTCCGGCATGATCGAAGCTCTCGGCGCCGACCAGGAAGAAGACCGTGCCGAAAAGCTTCGCCCCATTTTGGCCTTCGCGCGCAAGCTCAATGAGGACTCGAGCTCGATCACGGAAGCCGATATCCAGCCCGTACGCGATGCAGGCTGGAGCGACCAGACTGTGGAAGACGTGGCTGGGCTTGTGGCCATACTCAAAGTCTACAGCATCCTCGCCAACAGTCTTGGTTTCAAGGCGCTTCCCGAGGCTGCATTTGCCGAAATAGGCACAGCGACAGTCCAGATGAACGGCTACACGCCTGTCTTTCGCACGTTTGTGAAGAGCAAGCGTAGGGAGCACTGAGTGGACGCGAAATGCGCCATTGGAAGGTCCCGGCACCGTCGGCAAATCACTCGTGCGCGGCACCGAGCAGCGGATTTCAAAGAAGCGAAACCAAGAAAGCGATGACCATGGCGCCCAGCCGTCCCGCTTGATCTGGTCGCAGCGATTCGACACAGCTTCGGATGACTTGGATGAACAACACTCCACCCAGGCGATCGATCAACGCCGTTGTGCCCAGTCTTTCGGCACGCAAAACATCGCTCAAGACGTCCATGGTGGGAAGTCTCACATCTTTGTACTATGCGCCACAAAAAATACTCTATGCGCCATCGAAAAGCCAGACCTGGTGAGACTATATAGGTGTCCACTGCTTGGTCTGGCGTGCGCGGCGCCATCGGAGACGGTTCGTGGCTATCCATTGAGCCTGGTCACTGAAGCTTCGTAGCAGCTGTTGCCGCGACGGGCACAACATGGGGAGTTCGACAAATGACAACAGCCTACTGGTGTATTCTGGCTGTGATTATGATGCCCTATATTTTCGCGCCTATGGGCCAACTGCCTGGCCTCACCTATGAGGGCTTCAAGGAACCACGCCGCAGGTGGCCTGATCTTGCCGGATGGAAGGCACGGGCCAATTCCACCCACCTGAATGGGTTGGAGATTATTCCTGGTTTTGCAGCAGCAGTCATTATCGCGCATCTGGCTAATGTGCCACAAGGGACAACGGATACGCTGGCGCTAACATTTGTCGGCACGCGCATCCTCCATGCTGCTTTTTACATCGCAAACCTCGCCTTACTGCGAACATTCGCGTGGGCCTCTGGGGTGGTGTGCATCGTTGCACTGTTCGTTCATGCCGCCTGACGTCGAATTGATCAGTCCTGGAGCTCAATAGAACAGAGAACCTAGACAGAAATTGGAATGGGCATCTTTAGTTGAGACATCTCTATACCGTCGGCTTTCTGAATGTTCACGAGGGGAAAGAGTGTGAGAAATATCGAAAGGGCAGTTGCGGAGCATTACGGCGATGCGGAATTGCTGGGGCGAATCCTCGAGGGACTCGAAGCCTCCGGTGCCAACATCGATCGCTTGCAGCCGGATGATTTGGCACCGGTCGAAGAGTTCCACATAGGCGGGCGCAAGGCGACAGCCCATGCCCTATCGAAATTGGCCTTGAGCAAGGAAAGCCATGTTCTTGACGTCGGATGCGGCATCGGCGGCGCGGTACGATACCTGGCCGAAAATATCGGGTGCCGCGTCTCCGGCATCGACCTGACGCCCGAGTATATCGATGTCGCAAGGATGCTGACCGACCGAACCGACCTCAGCGACAAGGTATCGTTCAAGGTCGCAAGCGCTCTTGCCATACCGTTCAAGCGCGAAATCTTCGACGCCGCGATCACACTTCATGCCGCCATGAATATCGCTGATCGCACAACGCTCTATTCCGAAATCGCACGCGTGATGAAGCCTGACGCCACGCTCTGCATCTATGACGTAATGAGAAAGAGTGGCGAAGATCTCACCTTTCCGGTGCCCTGGGCGCAAACCCCGGAAACAAGCCACCTGGTCACGCCGGAAGATATGCGCACGCTGCTCGAACGCGCGGGGTTCGAGGTTCGCGAGGTCGAAGACCGGACGGATTTTGCTCTCGACTTCTTTGCGCAGAGCCTGGGCGCCGCCTCGGATGGGCCGCCGCCCCTTGGGATCCATATCGTCATGGGCGCGACCGCCCGCGAGAAGTTCAGGAACACCCTGAGCAATATCGAGCGCGGCCGCATCGCACCGGTGCAGATGATTGCGAGACGGAATGCGACCTTGGCCTAGGAAGCTCTTCGTGAGTGATCTGACGCCGGCGGCAATCGAAAGATCGGAAAAGGCGAGCGTGCTTCTTGTCATGCCCGTTCGGTGCAACAAGGCGGAATCCTGGACCATGACCGCGCGAAAGCCATGAACAGTTTCATCAAGCGTCGGCCCGTCGTGGACGGATGACCCTGGTATGCTGCAGGGCCTTCTCATTGCCGCAGCTCTTGTGGTTGCGCTTCAGACGGGGAGCGGCGTGCAGGCGCCTGATGGGCCCGTCTTGTCACCCCCGAGGGCATTGAAATCGGATCGGATCGGTTCCGCGACCGGATCGGGGCCGGCCACCCGCTCCGACGCGATCGAAACGCTCATTGCGCGGGGCAACCGCCACTTCGAGGCGGGCGAGACGGGCAAAGCCATCGAGCTCTATAGCCAGGCGTTGGCTCTTGACCCGCAGAACACATCTGCGCTCTTCAACCGCGCCGTGGCCTTTGCCGAGGTGTCCGATCTCGACGGAGCGCTTGCCGACTACACCACCATCTTGGAACGGAACCCCGATTTCGTGCCGGCCCTGCACAATCGAGCTGCTGTCCATCGTCGGAAAGGCCAGCTCGACTCTGCCATGATCGACCACGATCGTGCTCTCGGCCTCTCTCCCGACGTAGCGCCGGTCATCTATAACCGGGCGCTCACTCTGATGAAGCTCGAGCGCCCAGGCGACGCCATCGCGGACTTGTCTCGAGCGATCCAGCTGGCCCCCGCCTTCACGCCGGCCCATAAGGCGCGCGGCAACGCACACTATCGGATGGGATCCTATAGGAACGCCTTGGCAGACTACTCCGAAGCAGCGCGAATCGATCCTAAGGACTTGGACGCGGTCTACAACCAGGGCCTGGCTCATTCCGCGTTGGGCGAGGCTCTATCCGCAGTTCAAGCGTACTCCCGCATACTCGATGCCAAACCGTCTCACATTAGTGCGCTCATCTCGCGCGCAAAGGCGTGGCGGACGCTCGGCGACCTGCAGAAGGCACTTTCCGACATCAACCGCGCTATCCGATTTGATCCGATGTCGGGACCTGCCTACGAACTCCGTGGCCGGATCTTCATGGACCTCGGCAAGGAAGCGAATGCGCTACGCGATCTTGAGACGTCCAGGCGATTGGGTGCGCCGCAATGAACCCAGTGTCCGCTAACGGCGGAAGCGCCGGATGGTTTCGCCCTGGGAGAGCCTGCAAGCCGCCGTTATGATGCGTGCCTTCCAATTGCTCGAGGGCCTACGGGGGGGAGCTCGATTATGAACATGGCAGACTCCGACAAGGCCGATCTGGTGATCCGGGGCGCGCGGCTGATCGACGGCACCGGCGGGCCTTCGCTCCAGGGCGATATCGCGGTCACGGACGACCGCATCGCGGCGCTCGGCGACCTCGGCCGCATCAAGGGCGCGGTCGAGATCGAGGCGGGCGGCCGGGCCGTGGCGCCCGGCTTCATCGACGTGCACACCCACGACGACCGCGCCCTCCTCATCGACCCCGCGATGACCTGCAAGGTGAGCCAGGGGGTCACGACCGTGGTCGCCGGCAACTGCGGCGTCAGCCTGGCGCCGCTCGCGCTTCGCCGGCCGCCGCCCGCGCCGCTCGACCTCGTCTGCGACAGCGCCGAGGGCTTCTTCGCCGACTTCGGGCCCTATCTCGATCGCCTGGACGGCACGCCCGCCGCGGTCAACGCACTCTGCCAGGTCGGCCATTCCAGCTTGCGCGCGGGCGCCATGGAGGATCTCGACCGTCCGGCTAGCGGCGCCGAAATCGCGGCCATGCGCGGAGCGCTCGAGCGGGCGCTGGAGGCCGGCGCGATCGGGCTTTCGACCGGGCTCGACTACGCGCCGGCGGCGGCCGCGCCGACCGGCGAGGTGATCGCGCTCGCCGAGGCGGTGGGCGTCGCGGGCGGCCTCCACAGCACGCATATGCGCAACGAGGCCGACCGGGTCATGGACTCGCTGGAGGAGACCTTCGCGATCGGCCGCGCGGCCCGGGTGCCGGTCGTGATCTCGCACCACAAGTGCGCCGGCGAGGCGAACCACGGGCGCTCGGCCGAGACCCTGGCCCTGATCCACCGGGCCCGGCAGGGCCAGGCGGTCGGCCTCGACGCCTATCCCTATAACGCGGCCTCGACCGTGCTCGAGCGGAGCTTCATTGAGAAGGCGAGCCGAGTCATCGTCACTTGGTCGAAGGCGCGGCCCGAGGTCGCCGGCCGCGACCTCGCCGGGATCGCACGGGAGATGGGCCTCGGGCTCCAGGAAGCGGCCGAGGCGCTGCAGCCCGCCGGCGGCATCTTCTTCACCATGGACGAGGCCGACGTGCGGCGCATTCTGGCCTACCCCGGGACCATGATCGGCTCCGACGGCCTGCCGCACGACGCGTTCCCGCACCCACGCCTCTGGGGCACCTTCCCGCGCGTCCTGGGCCACTACGCGCGCGACGTCGGGCTGTTCCCGCTCGAAGAGGCCGTGCACCGGATGACCGGCCTGCCGGCCCGTCGTTTCGGCCTTGCCAAACGCGGCGCCCTTAGGCCCGGCGCTTTTGCCGACCTGGTGCTGTTCGACCCGGAAACGGTGATCGACACGGCCACCTTCGAGGCGCCGAAGACGCCGGCCGCCGGGATCGACCTGGTGCTGGTCAACGGCCGCGCGGTCTGGCGGGACGGCGAGACCACCGGCGCGCGCCCCGGCCGGGCGATCCGCCTGCAGGCGCTCGCGGATCTCGGCAGTGCGGTCTGAGCCGAAACGCCGCGCCAGCGGACGGCTGATCCGCCCGCAGCGGTACCTCTGCCTCGGCTCGAGATCGATATTCCCGGGTGGTAGCAGCGTCTGGTAATACCAAAGGTCACTGATAATGACTCATTTCACCGAGGCGATTTTGTCCGCCAGCAAGGCGCGCGCTGCGCGGTTGTGCGGGTACAACAAGCAGCGCACAACGCGGCTGGCGGCCAAAAGCGCCCGGCCCTGCGGGTGGGGCGGATCGGGGCGCCGGGGGCGTTGCGGCGCTTGCCCGATGCACGCATCGCGCTGCGCACCGCGCCTGCCCGGCGACCCGATTCGCTCCCATGAAATGCGTCATTATCAGTGACCTTTGGTATAAGTCGGTGTCACATGGAATTCGTCGATTATGCCTATAGGCGCCGGGTCTTCGTGGGTCTCTGCGTAGCCGTACACGTGCCCTTCGTGCTGGCCGTGGTCTTCATGAGCCCGGCCCTGGTCGGCCGGATCGTCGATGCTGAGGCCCCCACCCTTGTCGGTGCCTGGGGGGACGCGTTGGGCCTCTTCGGGCAGATGTATTTTGTCTATACGGCGATCAGCGGCGTTTCCGCGATAGCGATCGGACTGCCGATCGTGCTGACCCTCAGACGGCTGAGCCTGGAACTCTGGTGGTGTTTTGTCGCCGGCGGCGTGTTCGTCGGCGTGGCGGCGGGCGTGGGTCTCGGCTATCTCGCGTCGACCGAAGCGGGGAGCCTTCCCGAACGGGTCTTTTCACGAGGCACTGGCCTCGCGGCGCTCGTCGGCGCGCTCTCGGCCCTGACCTTCTGGTACCTCGTCTACCGCAGAGCGCCCTCGCGCGGCCCGAGCTGACCGCGCCGAAGCGACCCGGGCCATTTTCGGCCGCCCCGGGCCGCCACCTATCTGGCGTAGGCGCCGCCGCCCGGCAGCTCGATGTTGACCTCGAGCATGGAGACGTTGCCCAGCTCCTCGACGCGGACCGAGACCTTGTCGTCCGAGATCTGCATGTACTTCTTGCACACGCGCAGCAGGTCCTTGTGCAGCTTGGGCAGGTAGTCCGGCCCCCTCACGCCGGCCCGCTCGTGCGCCATCAGGATCTGCAGCCGCTCACGCGCCGCGGGCGCCGAGGGCGGCTGCCTTCTGAACAGATCGAGAAGGCTCATGCCGACCTCCGCAGCAGCCTTTGGAAGATCCCGCGCCGTTCGGCGGTCAGGAAGCGATGCTCGAGCGAATCGCCGAGGAAGCGGCCGACCGCGTCGGCGTAGGCCTGGCCCGGCTGCGACGCCGAATCGAGAATGACCGGCGACCCGAGGTTGGAGGCGCGCAGCACCGACTGGCTTTCCGGAACCACGCCCAAAAGCGGGATCGCCAGGATCTCCATCACGTCGTCGACGGTCAGCATCTCGCCGGTCTCAACGCGGTTCAGGTCGTAGCGGGTCAGCAGCAGGTGCTCCTTGACCGGCTCCATCTCCAGCTCGGCGCGGCGCGAGCGGCTCGCCAGCACGCCCAGGATGCGGTCGCTGTCGCGTACCGAGGAGATCTCCGGGTTGGTCACGATGACCGCCTCGTCGGAGAAGTAGAGCGCCATGAGGGCGCCCTTCTCGATGCCCGCCGGGCTGTCGCAGATGATGAAATCGAACTCCTGGCGGAGCGCCCCCAGAACCCTTTCGACCCCCGGCTTCGTAAGGGCGTTCTTGTCGCGCGTCTGCGAGGTCGGCAGGATCCACAGGTTCTCGACCCGCTTGTCCCGGATCAGCGCCTGCTTCAGCCGCGCGTCGCCGTTGATGACGTTGATGAAATCGAACACGACGCGGCGCTCGCAACCCATCACGAGATCGAGGTTGCGCAGGCCCACGTCGAAATCCACCACCACGGTCTTGTGGCCCCTGAGCGCGAGACCGGCGGCGAAGGACGCGGCGGAGGTGGTCTTGCCGACACCGCCTTTGCCGGACGTCATGACGATTATCTTGGACACGAAGTTCTCCGAGGGTTGCTGGGTTGATTGGACGGTTCAGGACATCGGCTCGATCACCAACAGGTCGCCCTTCAGATAGATCTGGACGGTCCGGCCGATCAGGTGGTCGTCCATATCCTCCCTGACCAGCCAGTGTCCGGCGATCGAAACGAGTTCCGCCTGCAGGCTGCGGCAGAAGATGCGGGCCGAGGTATCGCCCGAGACGCCGGCCAGCGCGCGGCCGCGCAGGGCGCCATAGACGTGGACATGCCCGTCGGCGAGCAGTTCGGCCCCGGCGCTCACCGTACTGAGCACGACCAGGTCGCCCTGCTGGGCGTAAACCTGGCGCCCGGAGCGGATCGGCTTGGTGACCAGCGTGGTTCCGCCGTCCGCCTGCACGGGCGGTTCGGAGGGTTTGACGGACTGGTTTGCGGATGGCTTGGCGGGCGGTTCGGCAGACGGCTTGGCGGGGGGCTCGGCCGACGGCTTGGCGACGGCGGGCTCCTCCAGGGGCTGGGCCGCGCGCCACATGGGGAAAACGCTCATGCCCGCGTTGATGGCGCCCTGGTTCTGCTCCTCGGTGCCGTTCTGGACGCCGACCGGTACCAGCTTATGCTGGCGCAGACGCCGGCCGAGTTCGGCGAAGTTGAAGGGCCCCGACCCCGCCAGGCCTTCCAGGTCGAGCACGACCGGCGCGTGCCGGTAAAAATTCGGCGCCTGGGCGATCTTGTCCAGCAGCCACTGGAAGAAGTTCGGGTTCTTGAGGTCGACGAGCTGCAGGACCAGCAGGGTATAGGAACCGCCGCGCAGCTTGAAAGCCTGGGTTTCTCCAGGCGCCGGCGCGTTGCCTTGGCTTGCCACGGTCATCTTTTCATCGGGCTCCCGCAGGGCGAATTGCCGCGAAGCGAGCAGGCGGCGGTACCGCTTGGATGGCATAGAGGCCGTCACCGTATGACCCGTCCCATGGCTTCACCCAGCCTTTCTCCCGCCAAGCCTTTGATCGCGCGAACCAAACCGCGGCTGTTGCCGGTGCCGAGCCAGGTCCGCCCCCGAGCCGGCCGGCGGCGGCGAATCGGCCCGGCAGAATCATAGCATGTGGCGGCCGCCGACAACCACAGGCGTCCGCTCCCGGAAATCCGCACGTTACAAGACACCCGTCACCACGCGAGTAAAGTCACCTCGAGCCCGGACCG
>JAOUCL010000379.1 GCA_029859805.1 Rhodospirillales bacterium
AGGCTGCGGCGCGAGCCTTCGCGCCCACAAGGCGGGCTCCCCTCCGATCGTCAAACCAACCGCGCGCGCCGGCCACCACCCAAATTCAGCACTTGACACCAAAAACCCCATACAAGGATGAGGATCTTTATTTGCAGCAAACAACCATCCTCATACTGAGCTTCCTCATCCCGAGCTTGTCGAGGGACGAGTATGAGGAGCGCCCGGAGGGCGCGTCTCAAAGGGCGCCGAACACACCGCGCCCACATGCGATCCCCCTGCTCTCGACGGGGGGTTCGGGCGGACCGTGGCGCCAGTGGCGCCGCGTAAGCCGACCGAACGCTTGGGGTGGGGGTGACTCAGGAACTTCCGATATCGGGGGCTAGGGGAAAAGCATGAAAGCCTGCTGGTACGAAACCACCGGACCGGCCCGCGAGGTCCTGCAGGTCGGGGAGATGGCCAAGCCACGGCCCGGGCCCGGCGAGGTCTCGGTCCGCGTGGCCGTCTCCGGCGTCAACCCGACGGACGTCAAGCGCCGCGCCGGCCTGCGCGGGCCGCTGCCCTTTCCCGCGATGACGCCGGGCTACGACGCTGCCGGTACGATCGACGCCGTGGGCGAGGGCGTGACCGAAAGCCGGGTCGGCGCAAGGGTCTGGGTCTGGGAGGCGGCGCATGGCAAGCCCGGCGGCTCGGCGGCGGAATTCCTCGTGGTGCCGCAGAGCCGGGCCATGGACCTGCCCGAGGGCGCCTCCTTCGCCGAGGGCGCGTCTTTGGGGGTTCCCGCGCTCACCGCCTGCCACGGCCTGCTGCTGGGCGGCGACCTGTCGGGCCAAACCGTGATCGTCACGGGGGGCGCCGGGGCGGTCGGCAACTACGCCGTTCAGCTGGCCAAGCGCATGGGGGCCGTGGTCATTGCCACCGCGCGCGGCGACGCCAAGGCCGCGGACGCCAGAATGGCCGGCGCCGACCACATCGTCGACCCGCGCAGCGACTCGCTTGCGGATCTGGCGCTGGAGGTGACCGGCGGCACGGGCGTGCGCCACATGCTCGACGTGGACCTGGGCGCACATATCGCTAACGCGTGGCGCTATATCGCCGAGAACGGCTCGCTCGCGTCCTACGGCACCCAGAGCGATCCGGCCCCGACCTTTCCCTTCGCCAAGTACATGTACCGCAACCTGTCGCTGCACGGCATCGCCGTCTTCAATATCCCCGAGGCGGCCAAGCTGGCCGCGGCGGCCACCGTGCAGGACGCGCTCGAGGCCGGCGAGCTCCGGCACCGCCGCGACGCCACCTTCCCCCTGGCCGAGATCGCCGCCGCCCACGAGCGCCAGGAATCGGGCCTCGCGCGCGGCAAGGTCCTCGTCGAGCCTTGACGGCGGTTCTTGGAGTTGGCCGCGGGGGATCCGGGTCATTTCAGCCGGACCTCGGCGGTCGTATGCTATCCTGCCGGAGGGCATAGCTCTTGTCGAAGGGTCCCATGCGTCGCTTGATCGTTCTGCCGGTTCTGCTTCTTCTGTCCGCGCCTGTCGGCGGCTTGGCCGCCGGAGATGCCGCGGCCGCTTCGTCCCGGACGCCCCGCTATTCGGTCCAGGTCCGCGCGGTGCCTCCGGTGGAGAAGGCCGACGGCTTGGCGACCTACCGCGCGTTGCGCGACAAGGGGTACCTGGCCTATGTCGTCGAGGCCGAGGTCGCCGGCGCCAAATGGCTACGGGTCCGGGTCGGCGCCTTCGCGACGCGCCAGGAGGCCGACTCGTTCGGCCGCACTTTGTCGGCGAAGGAGGGACTGGACCACTTCGTCACCGAGGCGCCGCTCAAGGTGCTGCACGCCGCCGGTGAGCGCGCGCTTCTGGCCGCCCCCGGTGCCCTCTGGCTCCTCGAAGCAGAGCGGGACCGCGAGATCCTGGACCTCACCGATGCTGGGGACGGTAACGGAAACGGACTGCTCGCGGTTCGGCCGGCGCCATCGCCCAACGGCCGGGGCGTCCTCTTCGTGTACCGCGATCGGCTCTATGGCGTGGACCTGGAAGCCGGCACGGCACGGATGCTGGCCGCGGAGGGGGAGTTCGACGCATACTTCCACGGGCAACGGCCGCTCCGGCTGCTCTGGTCGCCTTCCGGTCGCTATGTGGCCTTTGTCGATTTCGTCGATTTCGAGGCGCCGACCAGCCTCTGGGTGGTGCGCGCCGATGGCAGCGAGCGGCTCTGCCTGATCGACAACCGGGACCCCAGGTCGCAATCGGCCGTCAAGGACTTCATCTGGCACCCGACCGAGGATCGGATCCTGTTCATAGAAGGCTATGCCTTCGGCACGGTATCACCGGGCGGCAGCATCCATTCGCTGGACATGGACGGCAACAGAACGCCGGTGCTCGCGAACCGCAAGCAGGTTCAGTTCGTCGGCCCGATGCGTACCGACGACAATTATCTGCACTACGGCAAGCTCACCTTCGACGAGAATTTCATCGACGCGACCCGCACCGAGGAGCGGTTGCCGATTTCCGGACTCTGAGCGCGGCGGACGCTTTGCGCGGCGCCTCACCTCCATGACCGAAACCGACATTTCCCAGATAACCTTCAAGTCCAGGGCCGGGGTCAGCCACGGCGGAAGGACCCTCGGCACCGGATGCCCGAGCCAAACCGTCGGCTCCCATGAGGATCGCTTCGGCTTTACCCCGGACTCCGGACTTGAACTCGAGGGAGATTGTACGGGGAAAAGTGACCCAAAGCCGTCATTCGACGCTGGGCAAACTTACCTGGTCGGTCTTTTGATAGGCTCGGTCTGCGAGGAGGACATTCGCGGTCAGCCCTATGACGGTGCCGGCGGCATCGAGATTGAAGTCGACCACAATGTTTCCGGCCTGGCTCCAGTAGCCGTGAAATCGCCTTGGCGCGGACGGTGTGAATTCAATAAGCTCATCCGGCCCAACAGGCAGTTTGGGGTGGGAGCTCGGCTTTGCAAATAGGGTCGTATCCTCCCGGATAACACGAACCGTGTGCCCCGATTTTGGGTCGACGTAGTTACCAATTGCAGCCTCCAGGAAGGTGGCGTCGGGCCGCGCGACCTGTGGCTGAGGCCGCGTCGGCAGCGCCGCGGGGATCAGGTAGTCGGCCAGCACTCGAAGCGCCGCCACATCCCCGGCGCTGTTTCCAAAGACCTGCGCCGTGATTACGACGACCATCTTCAAATCGGGCACGATGAACATCTTCTGCCCGCCGGTACCAGATCCAAAGATGATGCCGAAACGCCGCTCGCCTCTGACAACCGTGCCCAACCGCCATTGATAGCCGTAGCCGAACTCGTTGCGGGTCGTCGTGTATCGGCGCGTCGATTCCGCGATCCAACTTTGCGAAACGATCCGACGACCCTGCCATTCGCCTTGGTTCAGGACAAGCAGTCCGATCTTGGCCAGATCTCGCGGGGTCAGCAGCAGATCGCCGTTGCTGTACACGGTGCCATCGGCATGCTTGAACCAATGGTAGCGATCGATGCCCAGCGGTTCGAACAACTCCGCCTCTGCGAACTTGTCGATCGAACGGCCGGTCATTCTACGCACCGTCGCGCCCAGTATGACGCTGAGTCCACTGTTGTAGGTCCAGGTTTCGCCGGGTGGATGGATGAGTTTGCGGCCGAGAATGAATCCTTTCGGGTCGGCTTTCTTGTACATCTGTGTGTTGGGATTGCGATCGTCGGGATGCGGGTAAGTATACTCGTCCCAGTCCAAGCCGGCGGTCATCGTCAGTGCGTTCGCCAGCGTGATCGCCGACTTGCCGTCCTGTGCCATCGCGTCGGCATACTGAGGAAAGAAATCGACTAGAGGCGTATCCACCGTCCACTCCAGACTACGCTCCAAGCTCATGCCGACCAGGATTGAAACCAGGGACTTAGTCACCGAGGCAATGAGCTGGCAGTGGTCGCGACTTGCACCGTGAAAGTACTCTTCGACCACCAGCACACCGTCTTTGACCACCAGCACACTGTGCAGCTTGCCCAGGGCGCCAGCCCGCGCGGCGCGCATGAGGTCTTCGATGTTCGCCGTCTCGAGCCCATGGGCGCTTGGCAAGCCGCGGCGCCAATCGTCGTCTTTCGGTTCAGGCGCAGGACAGAATTGGCTGTATTTGGGCGGTTCACCGTGGGCAAGGGAATCAAGGGAATTCGGACCAAGGCCGCATACGGTCATAGCACCTGCAACACACAGAGTTATCAGGAGTAACAACACTCTTCGTGCGCTGAATTGTAACAGGCGCGATTCCATTCTGCCCAACCTTGGCAAGCAACCGCACTGCCAGCCAGC
>JAOUCL010000117.1 GCA_029859805.1 Rhodospirillales bacterium
TGATGCGCATGCACAGCTGCCTGCACCTGCTCTGCGCCGTGGTGACCGGCGACGTGACCGGCGGGGCGGTCGGCGACGGCAAGGGCCGTCTGGACTTCAACCTGCCCGACACCAGCCTCGACAAGGACCATATCGCCGCCGAGCTCAACCGGCTGATCGCGGAGGACCACGAGGTGCGGCCCCGCTGGATCACCGACCAGGAGCTGGAGGCCAGCCCGCAATTGGTCCGAACCATGTCGGTCCAGCCGCCGAAGGGCGCGGGCAAGGTCCGCCTGCTGGAGATCGAGAACGTCGACCTGCAGCCCTGCGGCGGCACCCACGTGCGCCGGACGGGCGAGATCGGCCCGGTCAGGATCGGCAAGATCGAAAACAAGGGCCGGCAGAACCGGCGGGTCAACATCCTGTTTGCGGATTAGGAGCGGTGGAGGGGCTGTTTCCTCATGGCTGATTTCGATAGCGACGCGGTGGTCTCCACCACCTGGCTGGCCGAGCATCTCAGCGCGCCCGACGTTCATGTCGTGGACGCCAGTTATTACCTGCCCGACGAAGGCCTGAGCGGCCGCCAGGAATTCGAGCTGCAGCACATCCCCGGCGCGGTGTTCTTCGACATCGACGAGATCGCCGACGGCGACGATGCCCTGCCCCACATGCTGCCGTCGCCCGAGAAGTTTTCGTCCAAGGTCACCAAGCTGGGGCTGGGCGACGGCGTGCGCATGGTGATCTACGACCAGCGCGGTCTGATGAGCGCACCCCGCGTGTGGTGGACCTTCCGCTATTTCGGTCACGACGACGTCGCTGTGCTGGACGGCGGCCTGCCCAAGTGGCTGGCCGAGGGCCGGCCGGTCGAGGACGGGCCCGCGCGGGCTGTCGAACGGCACTTCACCGCGCGCATGAATAGCTTCATGCTGCGCGACAAGGAGCAGATACGGGCCAACCTGGCGAGCCGGCGCGAGCAGGTGCTGGACGCCCGCAGCCAGGGCCGTTTCGAAGCCAGCGAGCCGGAGCTGTGGCCGGGCCGCCGCGCGGGCCACATTCCCGGCAGCCTGAGCCTGCCCTATACGGACCTCGTGGACGCCGAGGCCCAGACCCTGCGGCCGGTGGCGGACCTTCGGGCCTGCTTCGAGGCCGCCGGCCTGGACATGGCCCGCCCGGTGATCACGACCTGCGGCTCCGGCGTGACCGCCGCGGTCCTGGCCCTGGGGCTGCACCTCGCGGGGCACAAGGACGTGGCGCTCTACGACGGCTCCTGGGCCGAGTGGGGCCTGCCCGGCGACACCCCCGTGGACACCGGCCCGGCCACCTAGGCGGATGGCGCGCAAGTCCAACAAGGCCGCAAAGCTGGACATCCGGCCCTACCGGCAAGGCGACCGCGACGCCGTGGTCGCGCTGTGGGAGGCCTGCGAGCTGACCCGGCCCTGGAACGACCCGGACCAGGACATCGCGCTGCTCAGCGAGACATCCAGCGCCGAGATCCTGGTCGGCGTGGTCCGGAAGAAGATCGCCGCGACGGTGATGGTCGGACACGACGGCCACCGGGGCTGGATCTATTACCTGGCGGTCGATCCGGCCTCGCGTGCCAGGGGAACCGGCGCTGCCATCATGCGCGCCGCCGAGGCCTGGCTGGCCGAGCGGGGCCTCGGCAAGGTGATGCTGATGGTCCGGCCGGGGAACCTGGCTGTGAAGCGGTTTTACGCCAGCCTCGGCTATCAGGCCGATCCCTGCCACCTCATGCGCCGCTGGCTGGACGGCCGCGAGGCGCCCGGGATCGAGACGGACCGGGACGACGGCAAGCTGGAGACCACGGTCACCTATCTGGAGATGACCGAGCGTCCGCCGCACCCCCACTTGGTGCCGCCGCTCGGTATGAAGCTGGCCCTGCTGCGCGCACGCCCGCCGACGGTCGGGTTCTACCGCTTCCTTTACAATACGGTCGGCGGACCGTGGCTGTGGTACGAGCGGCGCGCCCTGGACGACGAGGCTCTCGGCCGGATCATCACGGACGACAGGGTCGAGATCTACGTGCTCTACGCGAACGGCG
This sequence comes from Rhodospirillales bacterium, assembly GCA_029859805.1. Classification (GTDB taxonomy): domain Bacteria; phylum Pseudomonadota; class Alphaproteobacteria; order Kiloniellales; family JAKSDN01; genus CAMYKD01. The sequence goes on from JAOUCL010000117.1 coordinate 2,039, forward strand.
TGCCGGCCGGCTACGCCGAGCTGGACAGGCGCGACCCTCCGGATATCGAGCTGGCCTACTTCGGCCTGATACCGGACTTCATCGGCAAGGGGCTGGGCCGCTACCTGCTGACCTGGGCGATCGATACGGCTTGGAGCTACGAGCCGGAGCGCCTTTGGGTCAACACCAACTCGCTGGACCACTCCACGGCCCTGGCGCTCTACCAGCGCTGCGGCTTCCGGCCCTATAGGCAGGAACACCGGGTTATCGACGACCCGCGCCTGATCGGGCTGATCCCGGTCTGATGCGGACCTGAACGCGAGGAGACGAGCTGCCATGGACATCGGCGTACCACGGGAAATCAAGCCGCAGGAAGGCCGGGTCGCCCTGCTGCCGGACCAGGTCGAGAGCCTGACCGCGGCGGGACACCGCGTCCTGATCGAGCGCGACGCCGGGGCTCTGAGCGGCGCCGACGACGGAGGCTACGCGGCCGCCGGGGCGGAGATCGCGGCGACCGGCGCCGAGGTCTATGCGGGCTGCGAGTTGATCGTGAAGGTCAAGGAGGTCATGCCCGAGGAATACGGCGGTCTGCGCCGCGAACACGTCGTGCTGACCAATCTGCACACCGCGCTCAACCGCGAGCTCACCGACAAGCTGCTCGAGGTCGGCCTGATCGGACTGTCGGCCGAGGAGACGCACGCCAGCGGCTCGCCCAACTCGCCGCTCGCCGGCGAGGTGGGCGCCTTCGAGGGGGTGCGCCTCTGCCTCGCGCCCTTCGGCGGTACGGGACGGCACTTCATGGCCCACTACGGCGCACCGGCCCTGAACGCGGTGGTGATCGGCCTGGGCGGCGTCGGCCAGGGGGCCCTCAGGACCCTGACGCGCCTCGGCTGCGCGGTGACCGGCCTCGACCTGGACCCCGGGACGCGGTTCCGCAGTGAGCTGACCTTCGCCGGCAGCAACTTCACGGCCGCGCCGGTCGAGGCCCTGCCCGGGCTGCTGCCCGGGGCCGACATGGTGGTCAACTGCGTGCTCTGGGACAAGCAGCGCAGCGACCACCTGATCCCCCGCGCGCTGCTGAAGACCATGAAGCCGACTGCGGTCCTGGTCGACATCTCATGCGATACCGCCGGCGCCATCGAGACCAGCCGGCCCACCACCTGGAGCGACCCGGTCTACGAGGTGGACGGCATCCGTCACTACTGCGTCGACAACATTCCGGGCGCGGTCCCGGCCACCGCCTCGGCGGGCTATGCCCGCGCGCTGCTGCCCCTGGTCGGCGAGATTGCGACGCTGGGCCCGATCGAGGCCTGCCGCCGAAACCCCTGGCTCGCGCGCGGCCTGACCTGCGCGGGTGGCACGCTCCTTTTGGAAGAAACCGGCCGCCTGCAGGACCGCCCCTTCACGCCGGTCGAGAGCTTCCTGAAGGTGGCCGGCTGACCGGGCCGGTCGTTTCATCCGTGATGGCTTTAGATCCGTCCCCCTCGGATCTGGTCAATCACCGACACCAGCCAATCCATGACCACGCGGATCCGTGCCAGTTCGCGCAGCTCCGGATGGACCATAAGCCATAGCTCCCGCGAAAGCGGGGCCGGAGCGTCGCTATGGCGGGCCAGCCCCGGCTCCCGGTCTCCAACAAACGTCGGCAGCAAGGATCTTCCAAGCCCCGCTTTCACGCTCTGAAAGATCGCTTCGGCATCATTGACCATCACTTGGGGCGGCGCCTGGCGATCGCGAATGGCCCGCTCCGCTATCCAGCGGCCTTGCGGCAGGTCCGCCATGGTGTCGTCATAGGTGATCCAGGGCAGCGGTTCGGTCCCCTTCCGCGAAGGCTCATAAACCGCAAAATCGAGTTGGCCTATGCGGCGCGCGATGGCGCGGCCCTCCGTGCGTGGCCGCGCGAGGCGCAGGGCGATGTCGGCTTCCCGTTTCGTCAAGCTCAGATCGCGGGGTTCTGCGATGAGCTCGACCCGCAGCTGCGGGTGATTGCGAAGCAGCCGCGGCAGCGCGGGTACCAGAACACGGTTCACCATGATCGGAACCGAGGTTACGCGAACCGAGCCGGCCGCCAGTCCGTCCGCGCCCGAAACGGCGCTTTCCAGCGCCTGGACTTCGAGCTCGACCCGCTCCGCGCCGGCGACGACGGCGGCTCCGGCCTCGGTGGGATGGAGGATACCGAGATTTCGCTCGAACAAATGGGCGCCCAGCCGTTGCTCGGCCTGAGCAATGCGGCGCGCCACCGTGGTGTCGTTAACACCGAGCCGCCGCGCGGCACCCGCAAGTGACCGAGTCCGCGCCACCGCCAGGACGAATCGTAAATCGTTCCAGTTCAAGCTCTGCATTCTTGCAGATCCAGTGTGCAAACTTTCGCCTATGGTGTTGAAAAATGCAGGGATATCCTTTCGTCCGTCAAGCACGGAGAGAGGGGAGTCTGGACCATGATGTACGCTGTCTTGTTCGAGGATGATGCCAGCCGCGCGGACATGCGGCCCAAGCACATGTCCGATCACCTCGATTTCCTGGAGAGCAACGCGTCGAGGATTCTCGACGCGGGTCCGCTGAAGGACACCGAAAGCGACGCTCCAGCGGGTGGCCTGTGGATCGTGGAAGCGGATAGCCCGCAGGCCGTCGAGACGCTAGTTAGGGTCGACCCATTCTGGTCGACCGGCCTTCGCAAGTCCGTTCGTATTCTCGAGTGGACACAGGTCTTCTCGAATGGGAAGAGACGGACCTAGCGAAAGACTGCAGGTGATCCCTGCTCTACAGGTCCGGCCTTCGGCCATTCATGAGCCGAGACCCTAGTGCTGCAGGATCTGGCTCAGGAACAGTTTGGTGCGGTCGGACTGCGGGTTGTCGAAGAACTGGTGCGGCTCGTTCTGCTCGATGATCTCGCCTTCGTCCATGAAGATGACCCGGTTGGCCACGGTCTTGGCGAAGCCCATCTCGTGGGTGACGACCAGCATGGTCATGCCCACTTCGGCAAGCTCGACCATGACGTCGAGCACCTCCTTGATCATCTCCGGATCGAGCGCCGAGGTCGGCTCGTCGAACAGCATGACCTTGGGGTTCATGCACAGCGAGCGGGCGATGGCGACGCGCTGCTGCTGACCGCCGGACAGCTGGCCGGGGTACTTCTCCGCCTGCTCGGGGATCTTGACCCGCTCGAGATACTTCATGGCCGCTTCCAGGGCCTCGGCCTTGGGGGTCTTGCGCACCCAGATCGGCGCCAGGGTCAGGTTGTCGAGCACGGTCAGGTGCGGGAACAGGTTGAAGTGCTGGAACACCATGCCGACCTCGCGGCGGATCTGCTCGATGTGCTTGAGGTCGCCGGTCAGCTCGATTCCCTCGACGATGATCTGGCCCTGCTGGTGCTCCTCGAGGCGGTTGATACAGCGGATCAAGGTCGACTTGCCCGACCCGGAAGGACCGCAGATGACGATCCGCTCGCCCTTGTTGATGGTGAGGTCGATGTTCTTGAGCACGTGGAACTGTCCGTACCACTTGTGGACCCCGTTCATCTGGATCATGACCTCTTCGGAGACGGTCATTTCCTTGACAGGGTGGCGGATGTCCTCGGCGGCCAAGCCTTCGGTGGTCATGTCGTCCTCCTCGTATCCTGTTCGACCTTGTCCAATCCTCGACCTAGTGGCCGGTGTGCAGTTTCTTCTCCAGGTGCTGGCTATAGCGCGACATGCTGAAGCAGAAGACCCAGAAGCCGGCGGCGACGAAGACATAGCCCTCGACGGCAAATCCGAGCCAGTCCGGGTTGGTGCCCGCGAGCTGCACCATGCCCAGGAAGTCGAACAGCCCGATGATCAGCACCAGCGTGGTGTCCTTGAACAGCCCGATGAAGGTGTTGACGATCCCGGGGATGACCAGCTTGAGCGCCTGGGGCAGCACGATCAGCCCCATCATCTTCCAAAAGCTGAGGCCCAGCGCCTCGGCCGCCTCGTACTGGCCCTTGGGGATCGCCTGCAGGCCGCCGCGCACGACCTCGGCCATGTAGGCGGCCGAGAACAGCATGACGCCGACCAGGGCCCGCAGCAGCTTGTCGAAGTTGACCCCTTCCGGCATGAACAGCGGGAACATGACCGAGGACATGAACAGCACGGTGATTAAGGGCACGCCGCGCCACAGCTCGATGAAGGCGACGCAGATCGACCGTACGACCGGCATTTCAGAGCGCCGGCCGAGCGCGAGCACGATGCCGATCGGCAAGGAGGCGACGATGCCGACCAGGGCGATCACCAGGGTCAGGAACAGGCCGCCCCACAGCGGCGTTTCAACGAGCTCCAGTCCGAAGGCGTCGCCGACGAACAGGAAGAAGGCGATGATCGGGTAGCCCACAAGCAGGAACAGCCCGATCCATTGCTTCCAACGGAAGCCCGGGATGAAGAGCGGGATCGCCGCGGCCACCAGCAGGACATAGGCCGTGTTGATCCGCCACAGCTCCTCGTCCGGATAGCGCCCGTACATGAGCTGCTTGAACCAGACCCTGATGTAGACCCAGCAGGCGCCCTCGCGGCTGCAGGCGTCGCGCGTGTCGCCGACCCAGTCGGCGTCGATGAACGCCCATTGGATCACCGGCGGCACGAGAAGATAGACCAGGTACAAGGCCAACACGGTTAGCGCGACGTCGAGCGGGGTGGCGAACAGGTTCTGGCGCACCCAGCCGACAACGCCCACCGTGCTCGCCGGCGGCGGCAGATCGGGATGGCTCCCGGGATCGTGGCTGCGGGTTTCGTCGGTCATGACCTATCGCTCCACCAGTGCCATCTTCTTGTTGTACCAGTTCATGAAGGCCGAGATCAGCAGGCTGAGCGTCAGATAGACCGCCATGGTAATCGAGATGATCTCGACCGCCTGGCCGGTCTGCATGAGCACCGTCCCGGCGAACACCAGCACGATGTCCGGATAGGCGATGGCGGCGGCCAGGGACGAGTTCTTCATCAGGTTCAGGTACTGGCTGGTCAGCGGCGGGATGATGACCCTGAGCGCCTGGGGAATGACGACGAGCCTCAAGGTCGGCCCGGCCCGCAGGCCGAGCGAGTAGGCCGCCTCGGTCTGGCCGTGGCTGACCGCCGTGATGCCGGCGCGCACAATCTCGGCGATGAAGGACGCCGTGTAGGTTGACAGCGCCAGGGCCAAGGCGACCAGCTCGGGAATGACGACCATACCGCCGACGAAGTTGAAGCCCTTGAGCTCGGGATAGTTCCAGGACAGCGGGAACCCCGTGACGATGGCGGCCAGCAGCGGCAGCCCGATCAGGATGCCGAGCGAGGTGAAGAACACCGGGAACCTCTCGCCGGTCCGTTCCTGGCGCACACGAGCCCAGCGCGCCAGGACGACGACGCCGACTATGCCCGCGACCAGGGCCACGAGGATCAACCAGAAACCCGCCTCGAAGACCGGCGCCGGCGAGTAGAGCCCGCGAATGTTGAGGAAAAAGCTATCGAACAGCGAGTGGCTGTTTTTCGGCGAGGGCACGTTCCGGAGCACCGCGAAATACCAAAAGAAGATCTGCAGCAGCAGCGGAATGTTGCGCAAGATCTCGATATAGACGGCGGCCAGATTCGAGATCAGCCAGTTCCTCGACAACCGGGCAACACCGATGATGAAGCCGAGGATCGTGGCGAAGAAGATGCCGATGATCGAGACCAGCATCGTGTTCAGCAGGCCGACCAGAAAGGCCCGGCCGTAGCTGGACTCTTCGCTGTATTCGACCAGGGTTTGCGAGATGCTGAATCCCGCGGTGGTCTCGAGGAACCCGAAGCCCGAGGCGATGCCCTGCCGTTCCAGGTTGGCCATCGTGTTGCTGACGAGATACGCGCCCAGCAACACGACGCCGCCGAGCACGAGCACCTGGAAGAAGAGGGCGCGATAACGAGGATCGTTCCACACCGGCGGTTTCGCCGGCGCGACGGCAATTTTCGTCTCCACGGCCACGTTCGCCTCCCAAGTATTATGTTTTGGGGCCGGGGGAGGAACGGGGGGTGCCCGGCGCGCGGCCGGACACACCCCGAGATGTCACATGCGCAGGCTCAGCTCAGCGGACCGGCATGGCGTATTGCAGACCGCCATCCTTCCACAGGGCGTTCTGACCGCGCTCCAGGCCGAGCGACGTCTTCACGCCGACATGGCGCTCGAAGCTCTCGCCGTAGTTGCCGACCTGCTTGACGACGTTGTAGGCCCAGTCGACCGACAGGCCGAGGTTCTTGCCGCCATCGCCCTCGACGCCGAGCAGGCGCCTAACGTTCGGGCTGCTGGAGCCCTTCATCTGGTCGACGTTCTTCGACGTGACGCCGAGCTCCTCGGCTTCGACCATGGCATAGAGCGTCCACTTCACCGTATCCAGCCACTTGTCGTCGCCGTGACGGACCACCGGCCCCAGGGGCTCCTTGGAGATCACCTCGGGCAGGATCATGTGGGCGTTCGGCTCTTTCAGCTTGATCCGCTGGGCAGCCAGACCCGACTGGTCCGTGGTATAGACATCGCAGCGGCCGGAGTCGTAGGCCGCCACCACTTCGTCGGCCTTCTCGAAGACGACCGGGTTGAATTTCATGCTGTTGGCACGGAAGTAGTCGCTCAGGTTGAGCTCGGTGGTCGTGCCGATATTCACGCAGACGCTGGCGCCGTCGAGCTCGAGCGCGCTCTTGACCCCAAGATCCTTGCGGACCATGAAGCCCTGGCCGTCGTAGTAGTTGACGCCGGCGAAGTTGAGGCCGAGCGCCGAATCGCGGACCAGCGTCCAGGTCGTGTTGCGCGACAGCACATCGACCTCGCCGGACTGCAGCGCCGTAAAGCGCTCCTTGGCCGAGAGCGGCGTGAACTTCACCTTGCCCGCGTCGCCGAGAACGGCAGCGGCCACGGCACGACACACGTCTACGTCGATTCCGGTCCAGTTACCCTGCTCGTCGGGGTTGGAGAACCCGGCCAGCCCCTGGCTGACGCCGCACTGGACGAAACCTTTACCCCTAACGTCGTCGAGCGTTCCGGCCACAGCCGCGGTCGACAACGTCGTAGCCGCAGCGGCGGCCAAGAGAACCTTGGTGAGTTTCATGGAAAAAAACCTTCCCTGCTGGTTTTTGACTTTCTTGTTGTCCAAGGACAAAGCGCCTTAGCGCTGTGTTACCTAGTCCGACAAGATGTAACATATGCCTCGAAAAGGCAACAGGCACGCTTGAACATTCACTCGGGTCCACGCCCGAGCGGCACCCCGCCGCCTGCGGGCGCTCGAATAGCAGAGTCCGGGTCGTTCGGCTAGCCCCTTTCGCGCCCCGCTCGTCGCTGGCATAACGGACGCGCGCGGTCCGGCCCGTCTGGCGCTTCTCGACCATCCAGCCCGCCGATTCCGTGAGATGAGGACCCGATGTCATGACGAAACGGGACTACAAGGCCGATACCCTTCTAGCTCACCTGGGCCGGGACCCGAAGGCCTTCCACGGAGCGGTCAATCCGCCGGTCTACCATGCCTCGACGATCCTGTTCGACAGCCTGGACGCCTACGAGGACAGACACCGTTACCTCGAGAAGGGCAAGGTCGTCTATGGCCTGCTCGGCACGCCGACCACCTTCGCCCTGGAGGAGGCGGTGGCGCGGCTGGAAGGCGGGTCCGGGTGCATCGCCGTATCCTCGGGCCTGGCCGCCATCACCGGCCCCATCCTCGCCCTGGTCGAGTCCGGCGACCATATCCTGGTGAGCGACAGCGTCTACCAGCCGACCCGCAAGTTCTGCGACCACATGCTCAGGCGTCTCGGTGTGGAGACCACCTACTACGACCCCCTGATCGGCGCCGGGATCGCCGCCTTGATGCGCCCGAACACGCGGCTGGTGTTCCTGGAATCCCCCGGATCCCTGACGTTCGAGGTCCAGGATGCGCCGGCCATCGCCGCCGCGGCCAAGGCCGCCGGTGCCGCCGTGCTGATGGACACGACCTGGCCGGCGTCGCTGCTCTGCCGGCCCTTCGAGCTCGGCGTCGACATATCGATCCAGGCCGGGACCAAGTACATCGTCGGCCACTCCGACGCCATGCTCGGGCTGATCACGACGAACGAGGCTTTCGAGCAAAAGGTCCGGCTGGCGGTCCAGGAACTCGGCCAGTGCGCGGCGCCCGACGACGTCTATCTCGCGCTTCGGGGCCTGCGCACGCTCTCGGTGCGCCTCGCCCGCCACCAAGAGACCGGTCTCGCCCTCGCCCGCTGGCTGGCCGCGCGCCCGGAGGTCGAGCGGGTTCTCCATCCGGCCCTGCCCGGCGATCCGGGCAACGACCTCTGGCGGCGCGACTTCAGCGGCGCCAGCGGTCTCTTCGGTGTGGTCCTGCGCGCGCCCTGCCCCCGCGCTGCCGTAGCCGCCATGATCGAGGGCATGGAGCTGTTCGGCCTCGGCTCCAGCTGGGGCGGCTTCGAAAGCCTGATGATCGCGGCCTATCCGGAGCGGACCCGCAGCGCGACGACCTGGGACGCGCCGGGCCGGACCCTGCGCATCCACGCCGGGCTCGAGCACCCCGCGGACCTGATCGCCGACCTCGAGGCCGGGTTCGAACGCTTCAACCGAGCGGTTCGCGAGAACGCCTAGCTCTGGAGGCCAGCGATGAGCAACACGCCTGCCCTGCCCGCCCAACTCGAGGATGCTCTCGCCTTCGACGACAAGGGCCTGGTCCCCGCGATCGCGCAGCAGCACGACACCGGCGCGGTTCTGATGATGGCCTGGATGAACCGGGCGGCCCTGGCCGAGACCTTGGCGACCGGCCGGGTCTGCTACTGGTCGCGCTCACGCGGTCGGCTCTGGCGCAAGGGCGAGACCTCGGGGCAGGTCCAGCGTCTGGTCGAGCTCCGTATCGACTGCGACGGCGACACCCTGCTGCTCGAGGTCGAGCAGACCGGCGTGGCCTGCCATACCGGGCGCAGGAGCTGTTTCTACCGCGCCCTCGGGGACGGCGGGCTGGAGGAGTTGATGCCGGTCGAGCGCGACCCGAAATCCCTCTACGGAGGATAGGCCGTGCCGCGGCCCCGGCTGCGCGTCCTGCTCGGCTCGGCGACCGCCATGGGGCCGGGCAAGGCCGACTTGCTGGAGGCGATCGACTCCGAGGGCTCGATCACCGGCGCGGCGCGGCGCATGGGCATGTCCTACCGCCGGGCCTGGTTGCTGGTCGAAGCCATGAACGCATGCTTCCGCAGGCCCCTGGTCGAGACCGCGCGGGGCGGCCGACGCGGCGGCGGCGCCCGCTTGACGGTGCTGGGACGCGAGGCGCTGGCGCGCTACCGCACCATGGAGGCCAAGGCGGTGGCGAGCCTCGAGCCCGACATGGCGGCCTTCTCCGAATTGCTGTCGTCCCGGGCCACGAAGAGGCTTCGCTAGACCTTCAAGTCCCGCCTCGCCTGGACCAAGCCGGCCAAGCGTTGTATACCGTTGAATATAACCGATTCCGCCCACGCGCGGCTCATTGTGGAAACCCAAATGCGATCAACGCCGATATCTTCGCTGCCATGGTCCGGGCGACTGTTCGGTGTTGTCTGCCTTGTCGCCCCGCTCTTCGGCCTCGAGGCCACGCCGCCGCGGGCCGAGGACGTCACGATCTTCGCCGCCGCCAGCACCGCCAACGCGGTCAATGAAGTGGTCGAGCGCTATGCGGCGACGCTGGCGGAACCGGCCGGGAAAGGCCTTGCTGTGCGGCCGGTCTTTGCCGCCTCCTCGACCCTGGCCAAGCAGATCGCCCAGGGCGCCCCGGCGGACCTTTTCCTGTCGGCCAGCGTCGCGTGGATGGACTATCTCGAGCAGCGACAGGCGATCGCGCCGGCCAGCCGAATCGACCTGCTCGGCAACCGCCTGGTCCTGATCAGCCCGGCGGACCGCCCCTTGGCCCTGACCATAGAGCCCGGGTTCCCGCTGGCCGACGCGCTGGATGGCAGCCGTCTGGCGATCGGCGACCCAGCCCATGTGCCCGCCGGGATCTACGCGAAAGCTGCCTTGGAGATGCTGGGCGTCTGGACGGCGGTAGCCGGCAAGACCGCCCGGACGGCCGACGTGCGCGCGGCGCTCGCCCTGGTGGATCGTGGCGAGGCGGCGGCCGGTATCGTCTACCAAAGCGATACGGCGATCAGCCGACGGATTCGCGTGGCGGGGTTGTTCCCGCGGGACTCCCACCCGCCCATCACCTATCCGCTCGCTTTGGTCGCCGGGAGGACCTCGCCCGCGGTCGAGCGCTTCTACCGCTTTCTCAGGGGACCGGAGGCCAAGGCGATCTTCCGCAAGCACGGCTTTCTCAGTCCAGGCGAAACCAGGTGAGCCTATGCTGGAGCTGACGCCGCTGGAGCGCGAGGCACTCGGCCTGAGCCTCACCGTCGCCTTCTGGAGCGTGCTGGCCAGCCTGCCGCTCGGCCTTGCCACCGCCTGGCTCTTGGCGCGCCGCGAGTTCTACGGCAAGGCCCTGCTGAACGGCCTGGTCCATCTGCCGCTGGTCGTGCCGCCGGTGGTGGTCGGCTATCTTCTGCTGCTGCTGTTCGGCCGCAGGGGACCCCTGGGCGCCTGGCTCTACGATGCTTTCGGCGTGACCGTGGCCTTTACCTGGAAGGGCGCCGCCCTGGCCGCCGCGGTCATGGCCTTCCCCCTGATGGTACGGGCCATGCGGCTGTCCCTGGAAGCGGTCGACCGCCGCCTCGAGGCGGCGGCGCGCACGCTGGGCGCCCGACGCTTCGAGGTCTTCCTGACCGTCACCCTGCCGTTGATGTCGCCCGGCATCCTGGCCGGCACGATCCTGGCCTTCGCCCGCAGCCTGGGCGAGTTCGGCGCAACGATCACCTTCGTGTCGAACATCCCGGGCGAGACACGGACCCTGCCGCTGGCGCTCTACAGCCTGACCCAGACGCCGGACGGCGAAACCGGGGCGCTGCGCCTGACCGCGATCGCCGTGGTGCTGGCCTTCGCCTCCCTGGCCGCTTCGGAGGTCCTGGCGCGCCGCATCAGGCGCCACATAGGCATCTGATCGTCATGCTCGAAGTCAGCGCCCGAAAACGTCTGGCCGGATTCGATCTCGACATGAGCTTCTCATGCGAGAGCACCGGCGTTACAGCCGTATTCGGCCGATCCGGGGCCGGCAAGACCACGCTGGTCAACATGCTGGCCGGCTTGCTCCGACCGGATTCCGGCCGGATCGCCGTCGGCGGCCGCACACTGTTCGACTCGGCGAGCGGCGTCGACGTGCCGCCGGAACGTCGCCGACTCGGCTACGTGTTCCAGGAAGGCCGCCTATTTCCGCACCTGAGTGTTCGCGGCAACCTGGGCTATGGCTTGAAGCGCGTGCCGCCGGACGAGCGCCACATCGGCCTTGAACACATCGTCGACCTGCTCGGCCTCGAGGCCCTGCTGGCGCGCCGGCCGCACGACCTGTCCGGCGGCGAGAAACAGCGCGTCGCGCTCGGCCGGGCTCTGCTGGCGAACCCACGGCTTCTTCTCATGGACGAACCCCTGGCCGCCCTGGACCAGCAGCGCAAGGCGGAGGTCCTGCCGTTTATCGAGCAGCTGCGCGACGACCTGGGCATTCCGATCGTCTACGTCAGCCACGCCATGGAGGAAGTAATCCGCTTGGCTGACACGCTGGTCCTGGTCTCCGACGGGCGCACGGTCGCGGTCGGAGCGGTCGACGAGCTGACCAGCCGCCTGGACCTGCGCCCCTTGACCGGGCGGTACGAGGCCGGCGCCGTGATCGAGGCGCGGGTCGTCCGGCACGACGAGGAGTTCGAGCTCAGCGAACTCGCCTTTCCGGGCGGCACCTTGCGCGTGCCGGGGCTCGACCTTGCTCCCGGCGCCGACCTGCGCATCCGGATCCGCGCCCGTGACGTCGCCCTGGCCCTCGAGCCGCCCAAGGACATCAGCATCCTCAACGTATTCCCCGGCGAGATCCGGGACATCGGCGCCGAGCCGGGCGCGCAGGTCGACATCCTACTCGACCTCGGCGGCACCGCGCTCTGGGCGCGGATCACGGCCCGGTCGCGCCAGGACCTGGGCCTCACCGTGGGCTCCCGCGTCTACGCTCTGGTCAAGGCCGTAGCCATCGACCGACACGTGCTCGGCCGCAGCGCCGGCCGTCCGCGCTTCCTGTCCAAACCGGGCTGAGCCGAAGGCCACCCAGGGGTTTGCCAACACTCAGCAGGGTTTTCCAACACTCAGAGAGTAGGTCCCGGACGCCTCTCGAATTCGGAGCCGCCCCCGGTCCGGAATCCCGCAAATTCTAACCCGTAGGTCACACGTCGGCCGGAGTGGTGGATTGGAAGTTCGCCGGTGTTGCATCCGTGTTGCATGGATTTCCCGGTATGGACCATATGAAATCTGGCGACCCCGGCAGGATTCGAACCTGCGACCTGCGGATTAGAAGTCCGTTTTCG
>JAOUCL010000118.1 GCA_029859805.1 Rhodospirillales bacterium
TGAAAACACATTCCTAATCTGTAGGTCACAGGTTCGAATCCTGTCGGGGTCGCCAATTTTCCGCGCATGCGCAGGAAGCCCGGCGCCGGCATCTACCCGGCGGGGTGTTCGATATTGCTGGTCGGAAGATGGGACGGGGGGCTGTTGGGCCCAGCCGATCATGGGAAGGTGGTCGGGCCGCCCGAAGGAACGGACGGCCCTCTCAACGCAAGGTCTCAGGTGGCCTGGAGATTGACTGCCTTGGGGCCGCGCTGGTCCTGCTGGACCTCGAAGCGGACCTCCTGGCCCTCGGTCAGGTGGCCGAGGGTCGAGCGCTCGACGGCCGAGATATGTACGAAAACGTCCTTCGTGCCATCGCTCGGCTGGATGAAGCCGAAGCCCTTGGTGGTGTTGAAGAACTTTACGGTACCTGTGGTCATTTACGTGTCGTCCTATACTGAAGTTCCCGCGGAAGCACTGCGCTTCGGCGGGGCAAGGGTGCATATTTTGGAGGAGATACTCTTTAAGACGCGGTGCGGCTACACGAGATCTGCCGGCTTCTGATATGCAGCCGTCACAAGCGCTTACGTAGGGCCTGCGGGCCGCCGATGCAAGGCTCCTGCTGTCTCGCGTTCCATGCCATACTGCCGTCCATGCCCGCCCTCGCCGGATTCGCGCGCATCGCCCGCGCGCTCAGGACCCCGAACTACCGCATCTACGTCGCCGGGAACTCGGTCTCGCTGGTCGGCACCTGGATGCAGCGCGTGGCGGTCGGCTGGCTGACCTGGCAGCTCACGGAATCGGGCGCCTGGCTGGGCGCGATCGCCTTCGCCGACCTGTTCCCGACCGTCTTGATCGGGCCCTTCGCCGGGGCGGCGGCCGACCGCTGGGACCGGCGCCGGGCGCTCAGGCTCGGCCAGTCGATCATGCTGGCCCAGGCCCTCGTGCTCTTCGCCCTCACCGCCTCGGGCCTGATCACGATCTGGCTGCTGCTGGCGCTTACTCTGTTCAACGGCGTCGTCATCGCCTTCAACCAGCCGACCCGCCTGGCGCTGATCCCCAGCCTGGTGGCGCGCGACGATCTGGCGGCGGCGGTCGCGACCAACTCGATCATCTTCAATTCGGCTCGCTTCGTCGGGCCCGCGGCGGCCGGCGTGGTCATCGTGATCGGCGGCGTGGCCGCCGCCTTCGCGGCCAACGCGGCCTGCACCGCGGCGCTGGTCGTCGCGCTGTCGCGCATCCGCCTGGCCCCGGACGAAGATAACGGAGCGCCGCGCCACGGCAACCTCCTCGCCGAGGTTGCCGAGGGCCTAGGCTACGCCGCGCGGCACCCGGGCATCGCGCCGCTTCTATTGCTCCTGCTGGCGGTCGGCCTCTGCGCCCGGCCCTTCGTCGAGCTGCTGCCCGGCTTCGCCGACGCGGTCTTCGATGCCGGGGCGGAAGGCCTCGCGACCATGACCTCGACCGTGGGGCTGGGCGCCATTGCCGGTGGGCTGTGGCTGGCCCGGCGCGACGGTCACCGTGGGCTCACGTCGGTGGCGCTCGCGAGCCCGCTGGTCCTGGCGCTGGCGCTTGCCGGCTTCGTCTCGAGCGAGCGCCTGTGGCTCGCGCTGCCGGCCCTGGCGGTGGCCGGCGTTGCCATGGTGGCCGGCGGCGTTGGCACCCAGACCCTGCTGCAGCTCGCGGTCGAGGGGCGCCTGCGCGGCCGGGTGCTGTCGCTCTACGGGCTCATCTTCCGCGGCGGCCCGGCGCTGGGCGCGCTGGCCATGGGCGCGCTCTCGGAGGTCTACGGCCTGCGCCTGCCGCTCGCCGCCGGCGCTTGTCTCGCAGCCCTGGCCGGGGTCGCGGCCTGGACGCGGCGGAACGCGATCGCCGCCGCCTTGGAGCCCTCGGGCGAGACCCCGGACTCCCGCCAGGACGCCAAGGCCGGCGGCTCGGCCGCGACCGGCGAGGCGGAGGGACGGTGACCGGCGATGCCCGCCTTGGTCCCTAAGGTACGATACAGACCTCTCCGCTGATGTCGCCCTCGAAGGCGGCGCCGCCGCCGCTCGCGGTGCCGGCGATGAACAGCAGGCCGCTGGCACCGAGAAACCTGCCGCTCCCCGAACCGTCCACGACCCTGTCGAGCTCCGAGAAGGCGCTGACGGCCGGGTCGGTGTCGAAGATCCCGGCGTCACTGAAGGTGATGGCGCCGTGTTTCGTGGTGACCACGAGTTCGCCGGAATAGGACAGGGTCGTGACGGGTTCGCCGGCGGCCGGCCCGAGGGCCAGCGCCGTGAAGCTGGTCGTTCCCCGCAGGATGCCGCCGCCGGATATGACGCCCGTGGTGCACAGGGCGACCGGGCTGGCACAGGGCTCACCCGGCGGAACGGCGGCGGATTTGATCACCGCGGCGACCGGGATGCAAAGCGTGTCCTCCTGCGCCCGCGCCTTGTCCGGGCTGGCGACGCCCGCCGCCACCATAACCGCCAGCGGCAAGAGCAGCTTGCGCGCCGCGGGCCCCGCAACGAAACGTCGTGCACTGGTTGTCGACATATCCCCTCCTCCCCGACGTGGCGCTCGGCCACGTCCAATCGGCCGGTTGCCAAAGGGTCTCGTCCGGACAGGACCGAGACCGCCACCAATTGTCACCCGTTCGGCACGGCGCTTCAAGCGGCCGGAAGCGAAGGCGGCCGGGACATAGGGACGGCGCGGCGAAGGGTCACCAGCCGTTCGCGCGCTCCCAGCGGGCGATCACCTTCGGGCCGCCGTCGACGACGTGGTAGGCCGGGTGTGCGGCGGCGGTGATGCAGGCGTGGTTGGGCAGGATTCTGACCTTCGAGCCGATCGGCAGTGCGTCGTAGGGCGGCGCGCCCTCCGCGGCCGCGATCAGGCCGTGCTCCTGGTGCACCTCGGCGATGTAAAGCCCGTCCATCGGCACGGTCGTCTCGGCCGGGCAGACCAGGCCGTAGCCGACACGGCTCATGAACGCGCCGGCACTGACGTCCTTGGAGAGCGCCAGGGCGCCGGCGTCGATCAGCACTCGGCCGGCCCGCCGGTTGTGGCCGATCACCGAGGCCAGCACCGAGACCGCGATGTCCTCGAGGCCGCAGGCGCCGATGCCGACCTGGTCCAGGTCGAAAAAGACATAGACCCCGGGGCGCAGCTCGGTGACGCCCTTGAGGCTCTCGGCGTGGACCGCGGTCGGCGTCGAGCCGGCGCTCACCACCGGGCAGGGCAGGCCGGCCTCGCTCAGCCGCCTAGCGGCCGTGACGACTCCGGCGCGCTCGGCCTCTGCCACGGTGCGGACCTCGGCCACGCTCCGGCAGTCATATGACTGCCCGGCGTGGGTCAGCACGCCTTCGAGCGCCAGGCCCGGCGCGGCTTCGATCGCGCGGCCCAGGTCGAGCAGCTCGCCGGACTCGGGCAGGACGCCGCCCCGCAAGCCGCCGGTATCGACCTCGATCAGCAGGCGGAAGACGCTGTCCAGGGCCCCGGCCCGCTCGGCCGCGCCGGCGACCGCCTCGGCGCTGTCGGCGATCAGGGTCAGCCGCGCGCCATTGCGCTCGAGGGCCGCGACCTCGTCGAGCTTGGCCGGCACGATGCCGACGGCATAGGTGATGTCGCGGAAGCCGCGCGCGGCGAAGTAGCGCGCCTCGGCCAGGGTCGAGACCGTGATGCCGCCGAACTGTCCGGCGGTGGCGAGCTTGGCCACCTCGGCCGACTTGGCGGTCTTGAGGTGCGGGCGCAGACACAGGCCGTGGCTCGCCATGCGCGCGGCCATGGCCGCGCAGTTTCGGGCCAGCACGGCGCGGTCCAGGACCAGCGCTGGGGTTCCGAGATCGGCGATCCGCATCGTCACGAGCGCCGCCTGCGCCGGTCGGCCTCTTCGCCGGTCACGAGCGTCCACTCGACCAGCTTCTTGAGGCACTTGCCGAGCGCCTCGTCGAAGGCGGCGACGACGTCGCTCAGGCGGTCGGCGCCGGCCTCGTGCCGGCAGTCGAAGCTCTTCGAAGCGACGATCGTGCGGGTCGCGCTCTGCACCAGCTTGGCGTTGACGGCGACATGGGCGACCGGGACGTCGCTCCCGTAGTACTCGGTCTGGAACTCGCGCAACTCGGTCTTGAGCACGAAATCGGATCGGAGGCCCACAGATTCGCGGCCGACGGCGACAATCCGGCCCGAGTTCTCGAAGGACTCGATCATCAGGGTGAGCACCATGCTGGGTGCCCGGTCGGTCCAGCTGGCCCGCGCGTAATACTGCAGGTGCGTCGGGTTGCGGTAGAGCGCGATCCGAGTCGTGCTGAGCCCGGCATTGGCTAGCGGCAGCTGGAGCACCAGCTGCCATTGCACCGTCGGCAGGTCAGACCGGAAGGTGCTCTTCGGCGTCAGGCGGTAGAGGATCGGCGGCGGGCCCTTGCCAGGCACCACGCCCTCGCAGGCGGCGGCGAGCGAGGCCAGTGGCGCCGCCGCCAGGGCCCTGAGGACGCGGCGGCGGCCCGGGCGGTTCTTATTGGGCCGGCTCATAGCCCTGCTGCTGGTTGCCGAACAGGAAGCGGGCGGGGTCGCGCTCGACCTCGGTGGTCACCCGGTTGAGGCCGACCAGGAAGTCCCGCACCTCGGCGACCATGTTCGTGATGTCGTAGAGCCCGCCCGAGGTGAAGTCGCGCAGCGGCTCCCGGTTCTCGGCGACCAGGGCCTCGATTTCCCTGGCCATGCCGGTGGTCGCCGTCGCCGTGCCGCGCAGGTCCCGGACCAGGGCGTTGACGTCCGTCTTCATGCTGTCGGCGGACCGGCCGAGCGTGCCCGCAAGATTTTCGGCCGCGGCCAGGGTGTCGCTCGCCTGGCTGACAAGCCGCGTGCTTTCGCCCTTCAGCGTGCCGGCCAGTTCGGCCACCGAAGCCGAGGCCTCGCGCAAGTTCGTCATGGTCTTCGCGGCGTCGGCGAACAGCGTGTCGATCTGCGTGCTCTGGTCGGCCAGCGTCCCGGTGAGGCGGTCGATGTTCGCGATGGTCCGGCCGATGTGGGTGGTGTTCTCGTCGTTGAGCAGGCGGTTGGCGCGGGCCAGCAGCAGGTTCGCGCCCTCCAGAAGGTCGGGCGCACCGGCCAGGACCTGCTCCAGCGAGGAGGCGCGCGAGGCGATGACCGCGAGCTTCTCGCCGGGCCGGGGCACGAGCGGCGGCGCATCCGCCGAGCCGCCCGACAGCAGTACGTAGAGTCCGCCCGTCAGGCCCTGGATCTCCAGGCTCGCCACGGTATCCTGGCGGATCGGCGTGCCGGCCTCGACCTCGATCGCCGTGCGCACCTTCTGCGGGTTGTCCCGGTCCAGGCGGACCTCGATCACCTCGCCGACCCTGACGCCGCTGTAGCGTACCGGGCTGCCGGGGTTCAAACCGGTCACCGAGCCGTCGAACACGATCTGATAGCGGCGGAACTCGACATCGAACTGGAACTTGGCGAACCACACCACGAAGGTCATGAAACCCGCGATCAGGGCGAGGACGAAGCCGCCGACCAGCAGATAGTTGGCGCGCGTTTCCATGCTCTATCCGTTTCCCGTCCCCGCTCCGTGACCGGCCGCCGCCTGGGCCGCCCGGCCGCGCGGGCCGCGGAAGTACTCCTGGATCCAGGGGTCCGGCTCGCGCATCAGGCTTTCGATCGTGCCGACCTTAACACGTTTGTCAATCAGCACGGAAACCCGATCGCAGACGGCATGCAGACTGTCGAGATCGTGAGTCACGACGAGCACCGAGAGGCCGAGCGCCCGCTGTAGGCTGCGGACCAGCTGGTCGAACTTGGCCGCGCCGATCGGATCGAGCCCGGCGGTCGGCTCGTCGAGGAACAGGATCTCCGGATCGAGCGCCAGCGCGCGTGCCAGCCCGGCGCGCTTGCGCATGCCGCCGGACAGCTCCGAGGGGTATTTGTTGGCCGCCTCGGGCGGCAGCCCGGCCAGGCTGATTTTGACGTCGATCATGTCGCGGCGCAGGCGGCGCGACATCCGGGTGTGCTCCTTCATCGGCGCCTCGATGTTCTGCGCCACGGTGAGCGACGAGAACAGGGCGCCGTCCTGGAACAGCACGCCCCAGCGCCGCTGCAGGGCCCGCACCGCGTCGGCCGGCAGGGCGGTCATGTCGTGGCCCAGAACGACGATCCGGCCGGCGGCGGGGCGGATCAGGCCGATCACGCTGCGCAGCAGGACAGACTTGCCGGTGCCCGAGCCGCCGACCACGCCCATGACCTCGCCGCGCGCGACGCTGAAGTCCAGGTCCTCGTGGATGACCTGGGGGCCGAACTGGGTTCGCAGGCCGGTGACCTCGATGACCGTGCCGTTCCGCATCGCGTTTCAGATCCCGAGGTTGGAGAACAGGATCGAGGCCAAGGCGTCGAGCACGATCACCAGGAAGATCGCCTCGACCACGGCGGCGGTGGTGCGCCGGCCGACCGACTCGGCGCTGCGCGAAACCATGAGGCCCTCGAAGCAGCCGACCATGGCGATGATGAAGGCGAAGACCGGCGCCTTGATGATGCCGATCCAGAAGGACCACAGCGTGACCCCCGAGCTCAGCTGGCGCGCGAACTGAAGGAACGAGATGTCGAGCTCGACCAGGGCGATCACCGCGCCGCCCAGCAGGCCCAGCATGTCGGCGTAGAAGGTCAGCAGCGGCAGCGTCAGCATCAGCGCGAGCACCCGCGGGATCACCAGGACCTCCATGGGATCGAGCCCGATGGTGCGCAGGGCGTCGATCTCCTCGTTCACCTTCATGGTGCCGATCTGGGCGGTGAAGGCCGACCCGGAACGCCCGGCGACCAGGATCGCCGTCAGGAGGATGCCCATCTCGCGCAGCACGCCGTAGCCGACCAGGTTGACGGTGAAGATCTGTGCGCCGAAGCGGGCCAGTTGGTCGGCGCCCTGGTAGGCGAGCACCATGCCGATCAGGAAGGACATCAGGCCGACGATCGGCAGGGCGTTGAGGCCGGCCTGCTCCATGTGGCTGACCAGCGAGGTCAAGCGGATCGAGCGCGGTCTTGCGAGCGAGCGCAGCAGCACGACGGTGGTGTGGCCGAGGAAGTTCACCAGGTCGCGAGCCTCGGCCAGCACCTCGACCGTGGCCTTTCCAAGGCGCAGGAGGAGAGTGACCAGCGGGTTGACCGGCGGCGGCGGCCCTGGGCAGGGCACGTCGTGCGCCGCCACCGTGTCGATCAGATCGCGCTGTTCCTGGTCGCCGCCGCTGAGATCGACCTCGAGGCCGCGGCGCCTGAGTTCGCGCGCCGTGCGGTAGACGAGCCAGGCACCCGTCGTGTCCAGCTCGTCGATCTCGCCCAGCTCGATCCGGGCCTGCATGGCGCCGGCGGGCTCGAGCGCCGCCAGGGCCGCGTCCTCGCCGGCGATCGCCTGGGTGGTCCAGCGGCCGCCGAGGGCGACGACCAGGCAGGCGCCGTCCAGCCGCGCATCCAGCCGCGGGGCCGGAGCCGCCACTAGACGGCGAGCGCCGAGGACGCCACCAGGGCCGCGCCGGCCTCGGCCATCTGGGCCTCGGCCGCGGCCAGCGAGCCATCCAGGTCGATCGCCCGGCAGGCGTCCTCGATCACTACGACCGCGAAGCCCTCGCGGGCGGCGTCGATGGCCGAGTAGGCGACGCAGAAGTCGGTCGCCAGGCCGGCCAGGAAGACCCGCTCGAAGCCGCGCGTCCTGAGATAGCCGGACAACCCCGTGGCGGTCGTCCGGTCATTCTCGTAGAATGCCGAATAGGAATCGATCGCGCGGTCGTAGCCCTTGCGGATGATCAGCTCGGCCCGCGCGGCGTCGAGCTCCGGGTGGAAGGCCGCACCCTCGCTGTCCTGTACGCAGTGGTCGGGCCAGAGAGTCTGGGGCCCGTAGGCCACCTCGATGGTCTCGAAGGGCTGGCGCCCGGAATGCGAGGAGGCGAAGGACGTGTGCTCCCTAGGGTGCCAATCCTGGGTGAGCAGCACGTGCTCGAAGCCGCCGGCCAAGCGGTTGATGATCGGAACCACCGCATCGCCATGGGGCACGGCGAGCGCGCCGCCCGGGCAGAAATCGTTCTGCACGTCGATCACCAGAAACACGTCGCCTCGGCCGGGCGTTATGTCTTGGGCCATGTGCCGCCTCCCTAGCTCGCGTCCGCATCTGCCCCGATCATAGCCTCGTGGAGCCCTGATTTCACGCGCATCCGTATGGCGAGCCAAGTCCGGCGAAACGGTCCAGGCCGTGAGGGACGGCGGGAAGGGCTGCAAGCCGGATTGTTACTGCGCGGCCTTGCGCTTCTCCAGGACGCCGTCGAGCCAGTCGGGATCCATCTCCGGCACCGAGGACAGCAGCAGTTCCGTATACTCGTGATGGGGCGGCGTGAGGATCTCGTGCTTCTCACCCTGCTCGACGATCCGGCCCTGCAGCATGACCACGATCTCGTCCGAGATCGCCTTCACGGTCGCCAGGTCGTGGGTGATGAAGAGGTAGGTCACGCCCAGGTCGTCCTGGAGGCGTTGCAGGAGCTTGAGGATTTCCTCGGCGACCAGCTGATCGAGCGCCGAGGTCACCTCGTCGCAGATGATGACCTCCGGGTTCGCCGCGAGCGCGCGGGCGATACATATGCGCTGCTTCTGTCCGCCGGACAGCTCCCCCGGATAGCGGTCGGCGAAATCGGCCGGCAGCTCGATCATGTCCAGGAGCTCCAGGATGCGCTTCTCGCGCGCCTGGCTGTCCATGCCGAGGTAGAAGGACAGGGGACGGCCGATCACGTCGCGTACCTTCTGCCGCGGATTGAGCGCCGTGTCCGGCATCTGATAGATCATCTGCAGGTGGCGCAGCTGGTCGCGAGACCTGGCCTTGTAGGATGCCGGCAGCTCTTCGCCGTCGAAGAGGACCTTGCCCTTGAGCGGCGGCAGCAGGCCCGTGATCGCCCGCGCCAGCGTGCTCTTGCCGCTGCCGGATTCGCCCACGATCGCGACCGTCCGGCCGCGCTCGACCTGTAGGTCTATGTCTTGCAGGACCAGGAGGGTATTGCCGTAGGCCGCCGAGACGTCCTGGACGTCGAGCAGGGGACGTTCGGAGGCGGCGGCGGCGGCGTCTTCCTTCTTGTAGGTCCTCACCGCGACAAGCTGGCGGGTGTAGTCCTCCTTCGGGTTGGCGAGCATCTCGCGCGCGTCGCCTTCCTCGATCAGATCGCCGTAGCGCAGCACCATGATCCGGTCCGCCATCTGCGCCACCACCGCTAGGTCGTGGGTGATGTAGATGGCCGCGGTGTTCGACTGGCGGACCACGTCCTTGATCGCGGCGAGGACCTCGATCTGGGTCGTGACGTCGAGCGCGGTGGTCGGCTCGTCGAAGACAATCAGATCGGGCTTGCAGGCCATGGCCATGGCGGTCATCGCGCGCTGCAACTGGCCGCCGGAGACCTGATGCGGATAGCGGTAGCCGATGTTGTCGGGGTCGGGCAGCTGAAGCCGGCGATACAGGTCCTTGGCGTCCTGCTCGGCCTCGGCGGCCTTCAGGATGCCGTGCTGGACCGGCGTTTCCGAATACTGGTCGATCAGCTTGTGCGCCGGGTTGAAGGAGGCCGCGGCGCTCTGGGCGACATAGGCGATGCGCGATCCGCGGATCTCGCGCTTGGTTTCCTCCGAGGCGGCGGTCATATCGATGCCGTCGAAGACGATCGTGCCGCCGGAGATTCGGCAGCCGGGCCGGGCGAAGCCCATGCTGGCGATGCCGATGGTCGATTTGCCGGCGCCCGATTCGCCGATCAGGCCCAGGACCTCGCCGCGCCGCAGGGTCAGGTCGATGCCGTTGACGATCTCGTGCCATTGCTCGTCGGACTGCCCCTCGATACGCAGGCCGCGCATCTCGAGCAGGACCTCGCCCATCTCGTGTTTGCCGCCGTCAGTGCTCATCGCGAAGCCCACTCGTCTTGTGAAGGAACCAATCGACCACGAAATTGACCCCCACAGTCAGCAGCGCGATCGCCCCCGCCGGCAGCAAGGGCGTGATGTCGCCGTAGGTGATCAGGGTCGCATTGTCGCGCACCATGGAGCCCCAGTCGGCCGTCGGCGGCTGCAGGCCGAGGCCCAGGAAGCTGAGCGCGCTGATGAACAGGAAGACGAAGCAGAAGCGCAGGCCGAATTCGGCGACCAGCGGCGGCATGGAGTTCGGCAGGACCTCCCGCCCGATGATCCACCATATTCTTTCGCCGCGCAGCCGGGCCGCCTCGACGAAATCCAGCACGACGACGTTCATCGAGACCGCGCGGGCCAGCCGGAAGACGCGCGTGGAGTCCAGCACGGCGATCACGACGATCAGCACGGGGATCGAGGTGCCCAGGATGGTCAGGATCAGTAGCGCGAAGATCAGCGTGGGAATGGCCATCAAGACGTCGACGACGCGCGCCAGGACCTGATCGACCCAACCCCCCAGCGTGGTCGCCAGCAGGCCGAAGAAGCCGCCGATCAGGAACGCGAGACAGGTCGTCGCGAAGGCGATCCCGATCGTGTTCCTGGCGCCGTAGATCAGCCGTGTCAGCATGTCCCGGCCCAGGTTGTCGGTGCCGAGCACGAAACCCTCGCCCCAGGGCTCGAACTCCGAGCCGACGATTTCGGACTCGCCGTAAGGGGTCAGGACGGGAGCGAAGAAGGCGACGAAGACGTAGACCACGATCACCAGCAATCCGAAGATTGCGGTCGGAGGAGCCGACTTCAGCAGTTTGACCAGCTGTTTCATACGGCCGCTCGCCTATTTCGGATGGAGGAGTCTGGGGTTGCTGAGGATCGACAGCACGTCGGCCGTCAGATTCAGCAGAATGTAGGTCGCCGCGAAGATCAGGCAGCTGCCCTGCACCACCGGAACGTCCCGTTTGATGACCGAGTCGACGAACAGCTGGCCCAAGCCCGGGTAGACGAAGACCACCTCGACGATCACCACACCGACCACCAGATAGGCCAGGTTGATCACGATCACGTTGATGATCGGCGCCAAGGCGTTGGGCAGAGCGTGGTGGACGATGATGCGCGAACGGGACAGACCCTTCAGGTTCGCCATCTCGATGTAGGGGCTGGCCAGGAGATTGATGATCGACGCGCGGGTCATGCGCATCATGTGGGCAACCACCACCAGCGTCAGCGTCAGCGCCGGCAGCATGACACGGTAGACGCGCTCCCAGAACCCCAGGTCCGGGCTGACGTTCGAGATACTGGGGAAGATGTTGACGTTGACCGCCAGGAACAGGATCAGGATGTAGGCGACAAAGAACTCCGGGAAGGAGATCGACGACAGAGTCACGACGTTGACCGACCTGTCGAAGAAGCTGTTGCGGTGAAGCGCCGCGAGCACGCCGAGCGTCACCGCCAGGGGAACCGAGATGATGGCGGCGATGGCGGCGAGGAAGAGCGTGTTGGCGAAACGCACGCCGATCAGTTCGGAGATCTCACGCTGATTGGCCAGGGACTTGCCGAAATCTCCCTGAAGTATTCCGCCCAGCCATTCGAAGTAGCGGGTGTGCGGCGGCAGATCGAGCCCGAGCTCCCTGCGGAACGCCGCAACGGTCTCCGGCGTCGCCGACTGGCCCAGGACAGCCTCCGTCAAATCTCCGGGCAGCAGCTCGATGCCCAGAAAAATGATCAGGGAGACGACGAAGAGGGTGAGGAGACCCAACGCCAAGCGCTGGGCCACCATCGTCAGGATTTCGGTCACGGAACCCGTCCGGCTTGCCCGTTCGGATCAGCCGAACCACCAGCGCTCCACTGCCCTGAAACCGTCGAGGCTCCAGTTCGATCCCATCTTCTCGTGCTGGACCTTCTTGGACAGGCCCATGACGTAGTTGTTGAACATGGGCACGACGACGCCGCCCTCGTTGCTGACGATCGTCTGCATTTCGACGTACATCGCGCGCCGCTTGGCCTCGTCCAGCTCGGCACGCGCCTCGATCAGCAGCTTGTTGAAGCGCTCGTGCTCCCAGAAGGAGTCGTTCCACGGCGCCCCGGCGGCGTAGGCGGTCGAGAACATCCAGTCCTCGGTCGGCCGGCCGCCCCAGTACACCGCGCACCACGGCTTCTTCAGCCAGACGTTCGACCAGTAGCCGTCGTTCGGCTCGCGCACGACGTTGATCTCGATGCCGGCCTTGGCCGCGTGCTCCTTGTAGAGGACCGCCGCGTCGACGGCGCCGGCGAAGGCCGCATCGGCCGCGCTCAGGTCCACCTTCAGGTTGCTGAGGCCCGCCTTCTTCAGATGGAACTTGGCCTTGTCTACGTCGTACGTCCGCTGCGGCAAATCGCTGGCACTGGCGTGATAGCGGTTCGACAGGCCGATCGGATGGTCGTTGCCTATGACGCCGTGACCGCGCAAGATCGACTTCAACAGCGCTTCGCGGTCGAGCGCGTACTTCAGCGCCAGCCGCACGTCGTTGTTGTCGAACGGCGCCGTGTCGGTGCGCATGGCGAAGGTGTAATGCGCGGTGCCGCTGGTTTCCACGATCTTGACGTTCTTGTTGCGGGCCAGCAGGTGCGCCGTCTTGAGGTCGACCCGGTCC
The DNA here is from genome assembly GCA_029859805.1 of Rhodospirillales bacterium. Lineage (GTDB taxonomy): Bacteria > Pseudomonadota > Alphaproteobacteria > Kiloniellales > JAKSDN01 > CAMYKD01. The sequence goes on from JAOUCL010000118.1 coordinate 12,492, forward strand.
ATGGCGTCGATCTCGCCCGTGGTCAGGGCGTTCGTGCGCGCCGTGACGTCGACGATGACCAACATCTCGGCCGCGTCGAAATGCGCGCGGCCTTCCTTCCAGTAGTTCGGGAAGCGCTTCAACTTGGTGCGCACGCCCGGCTCGAAGCTCTCGATCGTATAGCCGCTGGTGCCGATGCCCGACGTTGCGTCGGCCTTGCCGTCCTTCGACGGCATGATCGAGAGGTGATAGTCGCTGATGATGAAGGGGAAATCGGCGTTGCCGGTCTTCATCGTGAACACCACCGTGTCCTTGCCGTCGGCCTTGATATCGGCGATCGGGTCGACGATGGGCTTGGCCGCCGACTTGGAGTCCTCGCCGCGGTGATGGTTGATCGAGGCGACGACGTCCGCCGCTTCCAAGGTCTTGCCGTTGTGGAACTCGACCCCCTTGCGCAGCTTGAAGGTCCAGACCTTGGCGTCCGGCGTCGGCTCCCAGGATTCCGCGAGTTCGGGAACCAGATCGCCGGTGTTTCCCACCTCGGTCAGCTTGTTGTGAACGGCGCCGCCCAGGGACTGGATATAGAGGTTCTCGTAGGTCGCCGGATCGAGCGTGTCGGTGGTCGACCCGTGGCCGATGCCCAGGCGCAGCGTGCCGCCCTTTTTCGGCGTCGCGGCCCTGGCGGCCTTCGCCGCCAGACTCGTCGCCAGGGCCGTGGTAAGGCCCAGTGCGGCCGTGCGGCCCATGAACTCACGGCGAGAGATCTTGCCGCGCTCTAGCAACTTGCAGTAATGGTCCCATTCCGTCATGATCTCGACCTCCCTTGTTCTTTCCGTTTCGCACGGACCTGGATCGAAAGATTCCCCGATCCTGCTGTTGTTCGATTTTCTCTTTCCGGACCAGCCGGGCGAGCGCAGGCAAGTTTTGTTCATTCTGGCAAGATTGCAGGAAACAATCAAACATCGATATCGGATTCATTTGCCGGACCGCTCCGCAGAGGAGCCTCCGATCCCGCCGGAGTCGCGGGTTTACGTGGCGCGCGAACCGAAAAAAAACGTCGGAAATTCTTGGGAAGGATGGAACTACGACCGCTCACACCGGCGCAACCTTCACCCTACGGACGATCCGTCGAGAGGCCGTGGTGATGTCCGACTTTCGAGGATGCGGCCTGCCGCGCGACCGGGCCCCTGTTAGCTGTTCTCAGGGGCGGAATACGGAGTCAAAGAAACGCAGGCTGGCGGCAGGCATGTTTGTCGCCGCCGCTACTTGACGCCGAGGATTTCCTTGGCCTTGGCGAGGGTTGTCACCGCTTTCTCATGCTTGTCGGCAAGATGCATCTCCTCGCCGTAAGCGCGGCGCGCCATCACCTCGGCCCTCTGCGTGACGGTCAGTCCCCTGCTTGCGGCGAACTCCCGGTCGATCGTGGCCATGTCGCCATTACAATCGTGTGTAAAGGTAGCGCCCGTGAGCGCAAACCACAGAGCGGCACCTGTTATAACAATTCTTATCGAGTCTCTCCTTTGCCGGCTGTATCGCCCATTTCCGGATGGCCTCCGCCCCGAAGATCCCGCTCTTCCGAATCCCGCAGAGAGGCAACAAGCCGCAGGAGTCGCGTGTCGGGCCTGGGTCTGGACCGAGTCCACCCTATCCTGGAATAGTAAAGCAACCGAGAAGCGGCGAGAATCCTGATGATTGCTATGTTCCATCAGGGATTTCCCTTAATTGCGGTGTTCCGCCGGCGGCGATTGCGGGTTTCGCTCCGCCGGGCAGTGCGGCTATGCTGAATGCCGAACCAGGATTCGTCGCGGGCAGCTTAGCCAGGAGGGGTTATGAGCGAGGTCATCCATCACTACGTCAACGGCCGCATTGCCGAAGGTCGGAGTGGCAACTTCGGCGACGTCTACAACCCGGCGCTGGGC
>JAOUCL010000119.1 GCA_029859805.1 Rhodospirillales bacterium
GAGCTGGCCGAGCTGGAAGGGGCCATAGGCGACGCGGATCAGGCGGCTCACCTTCAAGCCCAGGTGCTCGCAGACCTTCCGCACCTCGCGGTTCCTGCCCTCGGCCAGCGCCATGGTCAGCCAGGCATTGGCGCCGCGCCGCGAATCGAGGCGGGCGCGGATCGGCCCGTAGTCGAAGCCGTCGACCCGCACCCCCTTGGCCAGGGCCGCCAGGCGCTCCTCGTCGACCTTGCCGTAGACCCGCACCCGGTAGCGCCGGGTCCAGCCAGTCGCCGGCAGCTCGAGCTGGCGCTTCAGCCCGCCGTCGTTGGTCAGCAGCAGCAGGCCCTCGGAGTTGAGGTCGAGGCGTCCGACCGGCATGGTCCGGGGCAGCGTGTGGGGCAGATGGTCGTAGATGGTCGGCCGGCCCTGCGGGTCCCTGGCCGAGGTGATCTGGCCGGCCGGCTTGTGATAGCGCCAGAGCCGCGCCGGCGCCGCCGCGGGCAGCGCCGCGCCGTCGACCGCGATCTTCTCGCCGGGCCGCACGGTCACGCCCGGGCCCTCCAGCACCTTGCCGGCCACGGTGACCCGGCCCTCGGCGATCAGGCGCTCGGCGTCGCGGCGCGAGCAGAGCCCGGCGCGGGCGATCACCTTGGCGACCCGCTCGCCCTTGTCCGTCACGTCATCCGCCATCGGCCGCCGCCTCGACCAAGGCCCCGAAGATCGCCTCGTCGCCGGCGCTGACGGCGTACTCCGGGTGCCACTGCACGCCCAGGCAGAAGCGCCGGTCGGCGTGCTCGATGCCCTCGATCACGCCGTCGGGGGCGACCGCGTTGACCGTGACGCCGGGGCCGAGGTCCCTGGCCGCCTGATGGTGCGCGGAGTTGACCTTGAGTCGATCGGTCCCGCAGATGCGGTGCAGCAGGGTGTCCGGCGTGACCGCGACGCCGTGGCCCGGCTCGTCGCGCGGGTTCGGCTGCTCGTGGGCCAAGGCGTCCGGCACCTCGTCCGGGATGTGCTGGATCAGCGTGCCGCCCAGGACTACGTTGAGGAGCTGCTGGCCGCCGCAGATGCCCAAGAGCGGCAGGTCGCGGGCGAGCGCGGCGCGGGTCGCGGCGATCTCGAAGTCGGTGCGCCGGTCCTTGGTCGTGACCGTGGCGTGGCGCTCCCCGGCGCCGAAGTGGGCCGGGTCGACGTCGAAGGCGCCACCGGTTACCACCAGGCCGTCGAGGCCGTCCAGATAGGCCTCGGCCGCCTCCGGCTCGTGCGGGAGGAGCACCGGCAGGCCGCCGGCCCTGATGACCGCCGCGCAGTAGTTCTCGCGCAGCGCATACCAGGGGAATTTCGAATAGCCGCCCGGCGCCTCGGAATCGAGGGTCAGGCCGATCACGGGAGGTCGCGTCATGGCGCGCACTCTAGTGCCGGCCCCCGGTCACGGCAACGGTAGCTTGGCCCCCGCTTGACCGCTTCATCCGCGGGCGGCAGGGTGCCGGGTATGACCGGGAACCGCCCCTCCCCAATGGAGATCGCCCTGGCCGAGGCCGAGGCCGCCGCCGCGGCCGGCGAGGTGCCGGTGGGGGCCGTGCTGGTCGATGGGGCGAGCGGCGAGGTGCTGGCCCGGGCGCACAACCGAGTCGAGGAGCTGCACGACCCGACAGCGCACGCCGAGCTGCTGGCGATCCAGGAGGCGGCGCGGCGGCTCGGCCTGAAGCGGCTCACCGGGGCCGACCTTTACGTGACCCTGGAGCCCTGCGCCATGTGCGCCCAGGCGATCGCCTTCGCCCGGCTGCGCCGCGTCCATTTCGGCGCCTACGACCCCAAGGGCGGCGGCGTCGACCACGGTCCGCGCATCTTCGAGCAGCCGACCTGCCACCACCGCCCCGAGGTGATCGGCGGCCTGGACGAAAGCCGCTGCGGCGCGCTCCTGAAGGACTTCTTCCGCGAGCGGCGCTGAACACTAGCCTTTGAACACCGCGCTCATCTCGGCGTCGGGGATGGCGTCTTGCGTGAATCCGAAGGTTCCGTTCCGGGTCATCTCCTCGGCCGCGCGGCGGACCACCGCGAAGGTCGCGCGGGCGAGCGAGCCGCCGATGCTGACGCGCCGGACCCCAAGGTCCTGGAGCTGCGCCAGGGTCAAGGGCTCGCCCGCGAGCCCGACGACGACGTTGAGCGGCCCGTCGATCTCGCGCACCAGGGCCGCGATGGTCTCGGCGTCGCGCACCCCCGGCACGTAGAGGCAGTCGGCCCCGGCCGCGCGGTAGAGATTGGCGCGACGGACCGACTCGGCGAAGGGGTCGGGATGATCCACCAGGTAGCATTCGGCCCGGCCGGTCAGCGTGAAGGCAATGTCCGAGACATCGGCCGCCGCGCGCGCGGCCCGGATGCGTTCGGCGGCCAGGGCGGGCTCGAACAACGGCGCGTCCGGAGCGCCCGAATGGTCCTCGATGCTGCCGCCGACCGCGCCGGCATCGATCGCCGCGCGGATCGTCTCGGCCACATCCTCCGGCCCTGGGCCGTAGCCGGACTCCAGGTCGGCGCTCACCGGGATCTCGACCGCGGCGGCGATCCGGCCGAGCTCCTCGATGGTCTCCGCGCGGTTCAGCCGTCCCTCGTAGTCGGGCCGGCCGAGCGAAAAGGCCATGCCGGCACTGGTCGTGCCGAGGGCGGCGAAACCGGCCGCGGCCAGGATGCGCGCGCTGCCGGCGTTCCAGGCGTTGGGCATGAGAAAGATGTCGGGTCCTTGATGCAGCTCTTTGAAGGCCCGGGCCTTGGCGGTTGTGGATCGTGTCATGGGTGGCTCCTGTCGGGGCGGGCGGCCGGCCGGCTCATGGCCGCCAGAAGGGTTTGCCGGCTTCGTCGATGGCTTCTCTCCGGGTCTTGCCGATGTCTTGCAGGAGGCGGTTGTCGAGCTCGGCCAATCGGCGTCGCTGTCGCCAGCGCTGGTGCCATAGGACCAGCAGGGCAACCAAGCGGCCCGGCCAAGCATATCGGGGGCCGAATCGCCTGGCCACGCAGGCTTGCTCTGCTCCAACCGCGGTCACCGAATAGGTCCCGAATTCCGGCCGTGTCGTATCCATCAGCGACTCCTTGGTTCCGTGGGTCTCTCCATCGAGCATCCCAAGCTAGAGAACTCTTGTCACCATGGAACAGTTTGTTTATGATCGAAGTATGGATGTAGAGCCTTCCTTCGCCATCATCGGCGCCCTGATCGGCGTGCCGGCGCGCGCCAATATCCTGAGCGCGCTGATGGACGGCCGCGCGCAGACGGCGACGGAACTGGCCTTCCATTCCGGGGTCTCGGCGCAGACGGCGAGCAGCCACCTAGCCAAGCTGACCGACGCCAAGCTGCTGGTCGCCGAGCGGCACGGCCGGCACCGCTACTACCGTCTGGCCAGCCCGGCGGTCGCCGAGGCGATCGAGCCATTGACCAACCTGGTCGCGCACCGGCCGGTCCCGGCGCGGCGGAAGTCCAAGGCGCTGGAGGAGCTGCGCACGGCGCGGATGTGCTACGACCACCTGGCCGGCGGCCTGGGCGTCGCTCTGACCGATGCCCTGCTGGCCCAAGGCCATCTAGTTCCGGCCGGGCGGGACTTCCGCGTCACGGCCGAGGGCGAGCGTTTTCTGGCGCGGGTGGGGCTCGACCTGAAGGCGGTCCGCGCCCAACGGCGGATCTTCGCGCGCCAGTGCCTGGACTGGAGCGAGCGGCGGCCCCATCTGGGCGGCGCACTGGGCGCGGCCTTCGCCGCGCGCTGCCTGGCGGGCAAATGGATCCGTCGGGCCCCCGAGGGGCGGAAGGTCGTCATGACCCCGGCCGGGCGCGATGCCTTCGCCAGGCTGCTGCCCGGCTTCGCCGATTGAGGCGGCGGCGCTAGTTCTCCGGGATCTGGATCTGGACCTGGAGCTGGCGCAGCGTTTGCATCGACTGGCCCATCTTGGCGCCGTCGCCCTGCTCGTGCGATTCGCTGTGCATCGCCCAGCCTTCCTGGAGTTTCTTCTCCAGCTCGGCCTTGCGCTCGGGCGTGAGGCTCGATTGCGCCAGGGTCTGGGCGGTCTGCGGGTATTCGGCGGTCCCGCCGCAGGCGAGCGCCGGGCCGGCGAGCGCCAGGGCGGTGGCGGCGATCAACAAGGCTTTCATGGTCGTCTCCCGTGTCCGGGCGCGGCCCTGGGCAAAGCGGGCCGCGCGGAGAGTGCCTGAAAAACGAGTCTAGCCGAAGTCGGGGGGCAACTGTCAAACTCCAGTGCCCGCTCCGCTTTCACTCTTTCGCGAGGCCCCGTCATGTCCGCAAGGCCTGTCGCTGCAATCACCGGTTACCACGCCCACGTCTACTACGACGCCGCGACGAAGGAGAGGGCGGCGCGCCTCAGGGCCGGGCTGGAGGCGGCCTTCGAGGTCGAGCTGGGCCGCTGGCACGATAAGCCGGTGGGCCCGCATCCCTGCGGCAGCTACCAGGTCGCCTTCGGGCCGGCGCTCTTCGGCGCGCTCGTGCCCTGGCTGGCGCTGAACCGCGACGGCTTGACGGTCTTCATCCATCCGCAGACCGGCGACGACGTGCCGGACCACAGGGACTACGCCCTCTGGCTGGGCCGGCAGCAGGAACTCGATCTGGACGCGCTGCGTTAACCAAGGCGTGACCGGGACTCGAACCGGCCCCGCGGCCGGTCTGGCGGCGGGGCCGGGAGGTCTCGAGCCGACTTGACGGTCAGTAGCTCTCGGGGACGGCCGGGCCGCGGTACCACGAGCCGTCGGGCTGCAGACAGGCCTTGCCGTAGGCCGGAACGACCTCGACGCCGACCACGATCTCCGTCTGGTACTCGCGGGTCATGAGGCAGGTCGAGGGCGCCTGGGCCTCCTGCGGCGGCTGTTCGACCACGGCGGGCCGGATGTAGGTCTCCTGCGGCCGGACCGGATAGGCCGGCGGCGGGGCCTCGCTGCGGGAGGGATATAAGATCTGCGGATAGAGATGCAGCCCGAAGTACGTCCCGTAGTTATGGTCGTGCCTGTGGCCGCGATGGCTGTGGCGGCGACCGTAATACTCGTTGCGGTGGCGCCTGCGGTTGTGCCCGTAACGACGATGCTTGTCCTGCCGGAATTGGCGGTCGTCCCGGTAGGGGCGGTTGTTGTCCCAGTGGCGGTTTTGCTCGCGCCGGTAGTGCCCGTAGTTCTTGTAGCCGTCGTAGGGTTTCAAATACGGCTTGTAGGGCTTCTGGTAGCCACCGTAGTGTCTTCCGCCGTCATCCGCGGCGGCGATGCCGGGGGTGGTCGCGGCGAACACGAGGGCGGCGGCCCCTAGCGACAGCACCTGAAGAAAGCGTTTCATATCAAGCCTCCGGGCCAGTGTTGTTCGGTCGTTGGAGCGTATTACGGAGGCCGGGGCCCGGGCATCCCCGCCGCGGGGCAGAAAGTCTTCCCGGCCGAAACGAGTAAATCGACGCCGACCCGGGGCCTGATGCTCCGAGGGAGGGAAGAACCGACTCACCACCAAGGCACAAAGACACCAAGAACACATTGAAATCCTTTGTGCTTTTGTGTCTTGGTGGTAAAGATTGCGCCGAGGAAGGGCCTGTCAGGGGAGCCTCGGAAATGACCGATCTCGATCTCGCCTACACGACGGCCGGCGAGCTTTCGCGGCGGATCCGGGCCAAGGAAATTTCGCCGGTCGAGGTCGTGGAGACCGCGCTCGCGCGCATCGAAGAGGTGAACCCGAAGCTGAACTGCTTCTGCTTCACCTATCCCGACGAGGCGCGCGACAAGGCCCGGGCCGCCGAGCGGGCGGTGCTGGCCGGCGCGGACCCGGGGCCGCTCGCGGGCCTGCCGCTCGCGATCAAGGACCTGACCCCGACCAAGGGCAAGCGCACGACGCTGGGCTCCTTCGTCTACGAGCACTGGGTGCCGGACAAGGACGCCGCCGTGGTCGAGAAGCTGTGCCGCGCCGGCGCGATCCTGGTCGGCAAGACCACGACGCCGGAGTTCGCCCACGCCGGCTTCACCGAGAGCCCGCTGTGGGGCATCACCCGCAATCCCTGGGACCCGGCCCGCACGCCGGGCGGTTCGTCCGGCGGCTCCGGCGCGGCGGTCGCCAGCGGCTGCGTGGCGCTGGCCGAGGGCACCGACATGGGCGGCTCGGTTCGCATCCCGGCGGCCGAGTGCGGCATCGTCGGCCTGAAGCCCAGCCTGGGGCGCATCCCCATGGACATCCTGCCGAGCCTGTTCGACAACATCTCGCACTTCGGCCCGCTGGCGCGCAGCGTCGACGACGCCGCCCTGTTCCTGGCCGCCGCGCAAGGCCCCGACGAACGCGACATCCAGTCCAACACGGCGCCACTCGACCTGTCCCGGCCGCTCTCGGGCGAGGTCAAGGGAAAGCGCCTGGCGCTCAGCATCGACCTCGGGTTCTATGCCGTCGATCCCGAGATCGAGGCCAATACGCGGGCTGCGGCCAAGGCCCTGGAGGACGCGGGCGCCGTGGTCGAGGAGGTGGAGCTGGCCTGGCGCGCCGAGTTCGACTGGGCCTGGCGCAAGACCTGGGGCGTCTTCATGGCCGCCTACTTCGGCCAGCACCTCGAGGAATGGCGCGACCGGATGGACCCGACCGTGGTCGCGCTGATGGAGCTCGGCTTCGCGATGAGCGCGGTCGACTACAAGCGGCTCGAGATCCTGCGCAGCGAGCAGTGGCGCGAGCTGGCGAAGGTCCTCACCGGCTTCGACGCGCTCATCTGCCCGACCATGGCGCAGCCCGCCCCGCTGGTCGAGGCCAAGGTGACGGAGAAGGCCGGCACCGATGCCGAGGGCAAGTTCCTGAGCCGCTACATGACCGAGCCGTTCAACCTGGTCGGCCAGTGCCCGGTGCTCTCGGTGCCGAGCGGCTTCACTTCGGAAGGCCTGCCCACCGCGCTCTCGATCTGCGGCCGGCGCTTCGACGACCGCGCCGTGCTCGAGATCGGCAAGGCGCTGGAAGAGGTTCGGCCTTGGGCCGGCACGCGACCGCCGCTCTGATACCATCGGACTGACAAAGCGGCCGGGGCCTCGCCCCTCGTCCCTCGACAAGCTCGGGATGAGGGGCTCAATTTGCAGCCCTCATGCTGAGCCTGTCGAAGCATGAGGGCGAGGCCGCAATGACTCCATTCGCAGGCTCGCCGCTCTGAGTGCGCGATCGGCGCGCTCCGCCGTCAGCCCGTCATCGCGGCGATCAGGCGGTTGACCTCGCCGGCCGCTTCCATGTGGGCCATGTGGCCGGCGGTCTCGATCATGTGGACCGGCACGCCGGGCGGCAAGGCCTCGGCGTGGGCCGGCGGCACGATCTCGTCCCGGCGGCCCCAGATCACCTGCACCGGCACGGCGAGGTCGCCGACGCGTTCGGCCAATACGACGGCCTGGCGACCGTCCGGGAAGACGGCCCGGGCGATGGTCTCGAGCGCGCCCGCCACGCCGTCCAGGCGCTTGTACTTCAGCACGTCCTCGACCAGGTCGCGGCTGACCAGCCCCGGGTCGGCGAAGAGCATCTGAAGGACGCCCTTCATCTCCTTGCGCCGGGCGGCGCCGACGAAGCCCGAGATATAGCTCCGGTTGATCTCGGGCCCGAGGCCGGCGGGCGAGATCAGGGTCAGGCTGGCCGCCCGCTTCGGATGGTCGAGCGCGAGACCCAGCACCGCCGCGCCGCCCAGCGAATGCCCCACGAGGTGCGCCCGGTCGATGCCGAGGGCGTCGAGGAATTCGGCCAGGGTCTCGGACAGGAACGCGAGGTCGCCGGCGCCCACGTCCTTGGCCGAGCGGCCGTGGCCCGGCAGGTCGAGGGCGACGACGTCGTGGTGCTCGGCGAGGGCCGGCTGGTTGAACAGCCAGTTGTCGAGGTCGCCGCCGAAGCCGTGCACCAGGACGATCGGCACGCCCTCGCCGGTCCCGGCGCGTAGGTAGTTGATCGCCAGGCCGCCGGCCTCGACGGATTCGGGCTCCGCCGCCACGCTCTCGGCTGCCGCCTCGGCGGCGACCGCGAACTCGGCCCGGAAGCTTTCGACGAAGGCGTCGATCTCGGCCTCCGCCGCGCCGTCCTCGGCGACCACGGCGAGCAGGGCGCCGACCGGCACGGTCTCGCCTTCGCCGACGAGCCGCCGGCTGAGCGTGCCGGCGGCCGGGCTCTCGAAGACGTTGGTGATCTTGGTTGTCTCGATCTCGAGCAGCTCGTCGCCGGCGGCGACCGGCGCGCCCTCCTCCACGAGCCAGACGGTCACCATGCCCTCGTCCATGGCGAGGCCCCACTTGGGCATGGTGACCGCCTGTATGGCGTCGCTCATGCGCCGTGCTCCATGACCTCGCGCACCGCGGCGCCGATCTTCTCCGGGCTCGGGATGTAGAGGTCCTCGAGCTCGGGCGCGAAGGGCACCGGGGTGTGCGGCGGGGTGACCATCCGGATCGGCGCCTTGAGCGCGCCGAAGGCCCGCTCGGCCACCAGCGCCGAGATGTCGGTGGCCATGTTGCAGCGCGGGCTGGCCTCGTCGACGACCACCAGGCGCCCGGTCTCCTCGACCGATTCCAGGATGCTGTCCGTGTCGAGCGGCGAGGTCGTCCGCGGGTCGAGCACGGTGCAGCTGATGCCGTCGGTCTCCAGCCCGTCGGCCACCTGGTTGGCGAACTTCACCATGCGCCCCATGGCGACGATGGTCACGTCCTCGCCCTCGCGGGTCAGGTTCGCCTCGCCGAAGGGGATGGTGTAGGGCTCGTCGGGCACCTCCTCCTCGTCGTCGTACAGCACCTTGTGCTCGAGGAAGATGACCGGATCGTCGTCGCGGATCGCCTGGATCAGCAGGCCCTTGGCCTCGTAGGGCGAGGACGGCAGCACCACCTTGAGCCCCGGCACGTGGGTGAAGATCGGGTAGAGGCACTGGCTGTGCTGGCTGGCGGCGCGGAAGCCGGCGCCGTACATGGTGCGCACGACCAGCGGCGTGACCGCCTTGCCGCCGAACATGTAGCGGAACTTGCCGGCCTGGTTGAAGATCTGGTCGAAGCAGACGCCCATGAAGTCGACGAACATCAGCTCCGCCACGGGGCGGAGCCCGGTGGCCGCCGCGCCCGCGGCCGCGCCGATGAAGGCGCTTTCGCTGATCGGCGTGTCGAGCACCCGCTCGCGGCCGAACTCGGGCATCAGCCCCTTGGTGACGCCGAGCACGCCGCCCCAGGCGTCGTCCTCGCCCGGCGCGCCCAGGCCGCCGGCGTTGTCCTCGCCCATGACGATGACGGTGGGGTCGCGGCGCATCTCCTGCGCCAGGGCCTCGTTGATCGCTTGCCTATAGGATTTCTTGGCCATGATCCCCTCCCTCAATAGGACACGTAGACGTCGGTCAGCAGGTCTTCCTCGCTGGGCGCCTTGGCGCTCATCGCGGCGGTGACCGCCTGGCCGATCGAGGCCGCGACCTCGCGGTCGATGTCGTCGAGCTGGCGCCCCTCGAGCAGCCCGGTCTCCGTGACCCGGGTGCGGAAGGCCGCGAGGCTGTCGACGGTCTCGCGCAGCGCCTCGACCTCGCCGTCGGCGCGGTAGGTCATGGCGTCGCCCTCGAAGTGGCCGTAATAGCGGTTCAGCTTGACGTGCAGCAGGCTCGGCCCGTCGCCGGCGCGGGCGCGGTCGATCGCCTCCTTGGCGGCCTCGTAGACCGCGAAGAAATCGTGCCCGTCGACCTCGCGGCCCGGCATGCCGAAGGCCTCGGCGCGCTTGAGCTGGCTGCCGCCGACCGACCACGCGCTCGCCGTCGATTCGGCATAGCCGTTGTCCTCGACGACGAAGACCACCGGCAGGTTCCAGACATTGGCCAGGTTGTAGGACTCCAGCGTGGTGCCTTGGTTGGAGCCGCCGTCGCCCACGAACGCGACCGCCACGCCGCCGGTCTTGAGCGTCTTGGCCGAGAGCGCCGCACCGCAGACCAGTGGCGGGCCGCCGCCGACGATGCCGTTGGCGCCCATCATGCCCTTGGACAGGTCGGCGATGTGCATGGAGCCGCCCTTGCCGCCGCACGATCCGTCGCGCCGGCCGTAGATCTCCTTCATCATCGCCTCGACGTCGCAGCCCTTGGCGATGCAGTGGCCGTGGCCGCGGTGGGTGGAGGCGATGTAGTCCTTGTCCTCCAGGTTCATGCAGACGCCGACGGCCGAGGCCTCCTCGCCGGCGTAGAGGTGCACGAAGCCGGGGATCGCGCCGCCCGCGAACTCGGTGTGCACCCGCTCCTCGAACTCCCGAATGGTGCGCATTCGGATGTAGGCCTGTACCAGGTCGTCTCTGCTCAATTGAAGCATGGGCGTGGTCCCTCCCCTACGGTTCTCCCGCTCGCTGCGGCGGGCCGGGTCTAGCCAAACGCCACGACGAGGCGCCGTGTAGAGCCGTGTTCTGTCGGGGAGGCCGGGCCGATTCAGCCTTACGATCCCGGTCTTTCCGGTCCGGTCGTGTCCTCCCCGCCACGGGCCCCTCTCCGGAAGCCTCTTCGCTGGCTGTCACCCATGGTAGCAGCATTGCGGCGGAGAATGCACCTCCTATCGCGCGCTCCCATGACTGTCGATGTAGCTGAGGTGCGAGACCAGCCCGACCCCCGGCGTCCAGAGGCAGATCCGGCAGGCCGGCGGCTCGAGGACCGCCGCGATGCCCTCGGTGTCGAGCAGCTGGAGCGGATACTGATAGCCGGTGGCGGGCGTGACCTGCACGACGGTGCCGTGCCAGCGCAGCGTGATGGCCCGGTGCACGTGGCCGCAGAGCACCGCCTCGATCCGCGGGTGGCGCTGGACGATCTCGCCCATGGCGGCCCCGCCGCGGCAGCCGATGCGGTCGAAGAACGGGATGCCGGTCTCGAAGGGCGGGTGGTGCATGAAGACGACGGTCGGCCGCTCCGGCGCCTCCGCCAGGCGCGCCTCGAGCCAGGCCAGGCGTTCCAAGCAGAGCTCGCCCGCCTCCTCGCCCGGGATCGTCGTGTCCAGGGCGATCAGCCGGAGCGGATGGCCCTCGACGACGTAGTGCAGGAAGCCGCCCTCGGCCGGCAGGTAGCCGTCGCTGGCGAAGGCCGCCCGGAGGTTCGCCCGGTCGTCGTGGTTTCCGGGGATCACGAAGAGCGGCATGTCCAGCCGCGCCAGCGCGGCCTTGAGCCGCAGGTAGTCCGCGGGCCCGGTGTCGTGGCTGAGGTCGCCGGTCGCCAGCACCACGTCCGGGGCGGGCTCGAGCGCGTTCAGGTGATCGACCGCGCGCTCCAGCGCCGCGAAGGTGTCCAGCGTGCCGGCCGGCGTCTCGACATGGCGCCCGGCGTGCAGGTCGGTGATCTGCGCGATGATCATGCTTCGGGCTCCCTCTCCGGCCGGCCGGCCCATGGCGCGCGGCCGAACGCCGAATTATGCGCGGCGGCGGCGCGACTGCCAACGCCCGCGCCCGGCCCCCGTCGCTTGGAGCAAACGAGCCCATGCACGGTAAAAGATCGTTTGATTTCAAGAGGTTATGGGACGTCCGGAAAGCAGTGCCGGCGCGTAAGCCTTTGAAAACAAATAGGTTTTACCACAGAGACACAGAGACACAGAGAACCAACTTTGAACCACGAAGGCACCAAGGCACGAAGGTAGGTTCTCGCGCACGCAGCGCGCAAACAAACCGTTCTTTGTGTCTTCGTGTCTTGGTGCCTTCGTGTTGAAGTGGGTGTTTTGGTTCTCTGTGTCTCTGTGCCTCTGTGGTTCAAAAAGTTGGTTGTCCGTGCCTCTGTGGCGACCCTTCGTTGTCTCGGAAAGCGGCGCGGTTCCGGTTTGTTCTTGACATCTGCCTTTGAACGTGTTATTTTTCCTATAATAGGGACATCAGGGAGGCGACCATGGACCCTTACCAAGTGATCGCGGAGGGCGGCGAGGCGCTGATCGCCGGCTGGCTGGGCGTCACGCTTAGCGCGGGCCTGCGCCTGCCCGAGGACGAGAGCGAAGACCGCCGCGAGTTCCTGCTGGCCGGCGCCAAGGCGGCGCTCGAGCAGCTGGCGCCCGCCGGCGCCTGGCTCGGCGAACGCCTCCAGGCCGTCCAGTTCCTCTGCGCCCATGCCGCCGCCATGGACTGGCAGGGCCAAGCCAACGCGCCGCACTTGGGCGAGCAGGTCCGCCATAGGGCCCAGCGCTTCGCCACCCAGATGATGGCTCTCACCAGCCGCCAGCTCTCGACCCTGGCGCGCCTCCGCGACCAGCGCCGCCGCGAAGCCGAGGCCGCCGAACGCCAGACCTGGCGCAAGGAGGCGCACGAAACGAAGGAACAGCTCGCCCGCGGCGGCGCCTTCACGGCGGAATTGGAGCGGATGATGAAGCTGAGTGACGAGGCGGAGAGGGTGCCGGAAGATACACCGGAGCCGGCGTCCCCCGCCGCACCCCGGGCCGCGGGCGCCGGCGTGCCCGAGCCGCCGGCCGGCCCGGCCCCTGCCCTCAACCGCCGGGAGCGGAGGGCGCTCGAACGTCTGCGACGGAAAGAAGCTAAGCGTTAGGGTGTTTGGCAAAAGGCAAATCAGGAAGCAAGATGCTTCCCCTTTTGACCGACGAAGCCACTTGAGATTATGCCCGAACAGGCATATATTGGAGGGAGGTTCAGGTACGTGGCGAATCGGCCCGGCGATGTCCAGCCAAAGCCGGTGCGCTGGGTCGGCGGCAGCAAGGAGGACCTGAGGGCGTTCCCGGAGGAGGTTCGGCGGCGCGTCGGCGGCGCGCTTTGGGACGCGCAGCTTGGCCGCAAGGCGCCTTACGCCAAGCCATTGAAGGGCTTTGGTGGGGCCGGCGTGCTGGAGGTCGTGGACGACTTCGACGGCGACACCTACCGCGCCGTCTACACCGTCCGCTTTGCCGGGGCTGTTTACGTGCTGCACGCCTTCCAGAAGAAATCCAGGCGCGGCATCGCCACGCCGAAAGCCGAGTTGGACCTGATCGAGCAGCGACTCAAGCGATCGAAGGAGGATTACGAGCGATGGTCAAGAAGCGACCCGCTGCGCCGAAGCGCAAGCGAGGCGAGGAAGCCGAAATCCCGGTGACACCGGGCAGCGGCAACGTGTTCGCCGACTTGGGCTTCGCCGAGCCCGAGGAAGAGCTGACCAAGGCTCAACTCGCGAGCCATATCCGGCGGATCATCAAGCGCCGCCGCCTGACCCAGGTGGCCGCCGCTTCGCTCATGGACATCGACCAGCCCAAAGTCTCGGCCCTTCTCAATGGACGGCTCGCCAACTTCTCCAGCGAGCGCCTGATGCGCCTTCTGACCGCGCTCGGCCAGGACGTGGAGATCACGGTCAAGGCGAAGCCGCGGAACCGCGCCCGCGGACGCATCCGCGTCGTCGACGCCGCGCATGCGTGAAACGGCGCCGAGCGTGGACGTCGGGACGATCGTCGTCGCGCGCGATCCGGCCTTCCGCGAGGCGCTGCTCACGGAAGGGGTCGCGTGCCTGCTCGCCGGCGACATGGAGACCGGAAAGGCGCTGCTGCGCGACGACTTCGAGGCCGTGGATCGGCTTCGAGGGGCTCGGCCGGCTCACCGGCAAGCTGCCCAAGAGCCTCCTGCGCATGTTCGGCCCCGGCGGCAACCCCCAGGCCCGCAACCTCTTCGAGATCATCGCCTGCCTGCAACGGCGCGAGGGCCTGCACCTCGAGGTGCAGGCCGTGCGGGAGACGGGGGAGGCGCGGCGGCAGTCCCTTTGATGCGAGCGGGCGGCAGCAGTTGCCGGATGAGCATCGGGAAGCGGGAGCCTCTGGCCTCGGAACGCGCGGCCAATAATGCACAGGCGATGAAACATGCCGACGAGATGAAGGTCGAGAGGGTGTCGCCGGCGGCGGACGACTCGCGACAGTCGCTGTGATGCGGGAAGGGGCATCATTTACGAGATCAGGATCGGACATGGGAACCGAAAGGGGCGCTGGCCTCGGAATTCGCGGTCAATAATGCAATTATGCAAGCCTGACCCCCTCTCCCCTCTTCTCCGGTAAGGCTCTTTCCGTAAAGCCAAGCATCTATGGCGTCACTCTGAACCCAAGAGAACTGTGGTGGCGCATCAAGAAAGTGTTCTTGGTTGGTAAGCGTTAGCCTTTGGGAATTCCGGCGGCCGGGCGAGTAAAGTTGCGGCCGTCGACCGCCATTGCACGGACGCACTTCGGGTTCCGGCCTGTGGTCGTCAGTGAGATAAGTAAACTGTCAGCGGAATTGGAGCCTGGCTAAGGGAGAATAACTTTCTCCAACTCATCAAATACCTTAATCAAGTCTGGCTTAATTTTGCGGAAGTCCCGATGTTTCAAACGACGTGTTGGTTTTCCGGTCTTCTTGGTTTTTGGATGAGCAGTAGCGGACTCTAACCTTAGAGCCCAGCCCGAAACTAGTTGAGTGGTTTCAGTG
>JAOUCL010000013.1 GCA_029859805.1 Rhodospirillales bacterium
CCCCTTGATCGCCTTCGCGGGATGCGAGCCCCTGGCCAGCGCCGAGGCCCGGCTGGCGATCATCGTCACGATCGTCTTGATCTGGGCCGTCAAGGCGATTTGGACGGCGATCCGCGCCAAGCAGACCAACGCCAAGGTGATCGAGAGCTTGGCGTCCGGCCCGGAGGAGGACGCGGACGGCCAGGCCTCGGAGGAAGAGCTGGCGGTCCTGCGCGAGCGGTTCCGGGAGTCGCTGGCGGTCCTCAAGAAGGCCAAGCTGGGCGGAAAGGGGCGCAGGCGCCAGCTCTATCAGCTGCCCTGGTACCTGATCATCGGGCCGCCGGGCGCCGGCAAGACGACCGCGTTGAAGAACTCGGGCCTGAAATTTCCCTTGTCGGGCCAGACAGGCGGCGAGGACGTCCGTATCCGCGGCGTCGGCGGCACCCGGAACTGCGACTGGTGGTTCACCGACGAGGCCGTTTTGCTAGACACAGCCGGCCGCTATACCACGCAGGACAGCGACCGGGCGGTCGACAGCGCGGCCTGGACCGGGTTCCTTCAGCTGCTGAAGAAGCACCGCCGGCGCCGCCCGGTTGACGGCATCATCGTCGCCTTCAGCCTGGACGACATGGCCCGGCAGGGCGAAGAGGAACGGCGGCTGCACGCCGTCGCCGTCCGCCAACGGCTGCAGGAACTGGCCAACGAGCTCAAGGTCAAGGTCCCGGTCTACGTCGTGCTGACGAAGTGCGACCTGGTCGCGGGATTCATCGAGTTCTTCGACGACCTGGGCCGCGAGGAGCGCGGCCAGGTCTGGGGCCTGACCTTTCCGATCGCCGCATCGGAGAACCCCAACGGCGTCATCGACGCCTTCGGGGCCGAGTACGACGCGATCATGGAGCGCCTCGACGGCAGGCTGATCACGCGCCTTGATCAGGAACGGGACATCAACCGGCGTGGCGCGATCCAGGGCTTTACCCAGCAGATGGCGGCGCTCAAGGGATCGATCCAGGACTTCCTGGCAGAAACCTTCCAGCCGAGCCGCTTCGAGGAGCCCTGCCTGCTGCGCGGTATCTACTTCTCCAGCGGGACCCAGGAGGGAACCCCTATCGACCGCGTGATCAGCTCGATATCCGGGACCTTCGGGCTGGACCGCCAAGTCATGCCTGCGTTCAGCGGCCCGGGGCGGAGCTACTTCCTGACCCGCCTGCTGCGCGACGTCGTGTTCCAGGAGGCCGATCTGGTCGGCCATACCGGGCTGCTGCACCAGTATCGCGTCTGGTTCCAGCGCGCCGCCTATGCAGGAGCGGCCGCGCTCGTGGTCCTGCTGGCGGCGGCCTGGTCGACCAGCTACCTGCGCAATCAGAACTACATCGGCGAGGCGGAGACCCAGGTCCAGGAGTACGAACAGCTGGCCGAGGCACTGGCCGCCGGCAGCGGCTCGGTAGAGGAGATGTTGATGCCGCTCAATGCGCTTCGCGCACTGCCCGGCGGTTACGACGATCGGGACAAGCCGGTGCCGATGATGATGGGTCTTGGCCTGTATCAGGGCGACAAGCTCGGGGCGGCGGCCCAAGGCGCCTATCGCAGGGCGTTCCAGACCATCCTTCTGCCGCGGGTGATGGAAGGCCTGGAGGATCAGATGCGCCGCTACGTCGAGCGCTCCGACGTCCTCTACGAGGCGCTCAAGGCCTACCTGATGATGGGCAACCCCAAGGTCCTCGACCGCGAGTTCGTACAGCTCTGGGTCTCGCTGGATTGGGGCGCACGCCTTCCGGGCGCCGCCAACGAGCCCTTGCGCGAGCAGTTCCAAACACACTTCGCGGCCCTGATGGAGGGCGATTTGGTGCCGCCGTCGCTGAACGCAGCGCTGGTCACCCAGGCGCGGGAGATCCTGGCCCGGCGGCCGCTGGCCGAACGGCTCTACGGCCAGGTCAAGCGCGAGGCCATGTCGGACGGCCTAGAGGACTGGCGGGTCACCGACAAGATCGGCGACGGCGGGCGCTACTTCAGGCGCCGCAGCGGCGAGTTGATGACCAAGGGTATTCCCGGGCTGTTCACCTACGACGGCTACAAGGACGCTTTTCTCGTCAAGCTGCCCGAACTGGCGCGTGTCGCGGTCGCGGAAACCTGGGTCATCGGCACCGAGCACAGCCAGAACCCCAGTGAAACCGACCTGCCCTCGCTCGAGCGCTATGTCACCGACCTCTATTTTGCCGAGTATGTGCGGCAGTGGGAGAGCTTCCTGGCCGATGTCGACATCGTCCGGTTCCGAAGCTTCGGCGAGGCGGCCAACGCGATGAACGTCCTTTCGTCCATAGACTCGCCGATCAAGGGCTTTCTCAAGGCGGTGGCCGAGGAGACCAGGCTGTCCAAATCAACGATCGACGTCGGCGTGGTGGCCGAGGCCTCGGACAAGCTCAAGGAAATGAAGGATCGACTCGGCAAGCTGCTCGCTATGGCCCCGGGCTCCGAGGAGCTCGTGCCGGACAAGGATGCGTCCAGCGTCGTCGACCGCCGATTCGAGCGGATCCACACGCTGGTCAAGGGAAGCAGCGACAGTCCGCCGCCGATCGGCCGCGTCCTGGACATCCTGAACGACCTCTACGTACACCTGAGCGCGGCGCGCGGCGGCGGCGCCACGCTCGCACCGCCGGGCTCGGTCGATGCCATCGCACGCGTCCGGCTGGAGGCCGAGCGCCAACCCGAGCCGTTGGCTGCGTGGCTGCGCAGCCTGGCGGGGGAGAGCTCGCAGGTCACCGTGAGCTCGGTGAAGGCCCGGCTCAACAATATCTGGACCGCGGATATCGCCCCCTACTGCCGCAGTGCGCTGGCCAACCGCTATCCCTTGGCGAGGAACAGTGCCCAGGACGTCAACCTGAACGACTTTTCGAGCTATTTCGGCCCGCAGGGCAAGGTCGCCGCCTTCTTCTCCACGCACCTGAAGCCCTATATCGATACCTCGGTCCGGCCCTGGCGGCCGCTTTCGAGCGCCGGCGCGAAGATCGCCATCGCCGAGGGCACGCTCAGACAGTTCGAGAAGGCGGCGCGCATCAAGGAGGCGTTCTTCGCCGGCGGCGCGGCGCAGCCGCAGGTGGTTTTCCAGATTCGACCGCTGGGCCTCGACAAGTCGGCCCGTCAGGTGCTGCTCGAGCTCGGCGATCAGCGGCTCACCTACCGCCACGGGCCGACGCGCCTGCAGAGCATGCAGTGGCCGCCGCCAAGCGGCGCGAGCCGGGCCCGGCTCGTGTTCACACCCCTGGGCGGTACCCAGTCGTCCAGCATCAGCGCCGAGGGGCCCTGGGCCCTGTTCCGCCTGCTCGACAAGGCCAAGGTCGGCTCGACCGACATGGCGGACCGCTTCAAGGTGACCTTCGACGTCCAGGGCCAGACGGCGGTCTTCGAGCTGCGGGCCTCGAGCGTTGCCAATCCCTTCCGCCCGAGCGCCTTGGGGGGCTTCCGGTGCCTGGGGAAGCTGTAGCGGCGCAAGGCGGGCCCGCCGTCCTCGGTTACTACGGCAAGGTTCCGACAAAGGGGGATTTCGTGCTGCGGCGCCTGCCCAGGTCCTTCGTGGACCCCTGGGACGCGTGGCTGCAGCGCGCGATGTCGATCAGCCGCGAGCAGCTGGCCGAGGCTTGGCTGGACGCCTACCTGACGAGCCCGATCTGGCGCTTTGCCCTGACCGCCGGGGTGTGCGGCGGGCACGCGGCCGCTGGGGTGATGATGCCCAGCGTCGATTCGGTAGGACGCTACTATCCCATGACCATCGCGACCCTGCAGCCGGCACTGCGCAACCCTTTCGACGTCGCTACCCGGGAGGACGCCTGGTTTGCCGGCGCCGAAGACGCGGCGCTGTCCTGCCTGGAGCAGGGATTCCGTCTCGAGGGCCTCGACACACGCCTGGGGACCCTGGGCGCCACCCCGGACGGCGCCGGCGTCCGGCCGGCGCAGCCCCTGCCCCAGACATCGGCCGGCGGGCTTGGTTGGTCTCTCGGCCAGGGTGCG
The DNA here is from genome assembly GCA_029859805.1 of Rhodospirillales bacterium. Taxonomy (GTDB): domain Bacteria; phylum Pseudomonadota; class Alphaproteobacteria; order Kiloniellales; family JAKSDN01; genus CAMYKD01. The sequence goes on from JAOUCL010000013.1 coordinate 3,982, forward strand.
CCGGACCGGCTCTGTCAGGGGCTTTACCCCGAGATGCTGGACGACCTGCTGCGCGCCAAGTTCCGGACCTACAGCCTGTGGTGGACGACCGGCTCGGACCAGATCGCGCCCTCGCTCAGGGTCTACGAGGGCCTGCCCTACCAGGGCGACTTCGCCGCCTTCCTCCGCGGGGTCGGGGCCTGAACCAAAGGTCATCGATATCGACCGTAGTCGGAGACGGAACCCGGCGGGCCGCGTTTCTTTCGGCACCGCGCTTTTTGTTGAAAAGACCTAGAAAAAAGACGAACAATAGGGGCAGGCTACAAAAAAGGGGCGCCTCATGGAAGATCGCTTTGACATGGCGAAGTTGCTCGATCTTCGGAAACTGACCACCGCGATCGCAGAAATTCTCCAAGGGCAACTGGCCGAGTATCTCTCGACTTTGCATCCACTGTTCGCGCCCCAACGGGTGCTCGGCAACAACACCAGCCCCGGCACCAGCGCGACCGTCAAGGGCGCCGACAAGGTTTTCGCGGAGCTGCAGGCGGCCTACATCAGGCTGGCCGGGACCAAGCTCTACAATCTGCCCAAGGCGCTCGAGCCGCCGATCCCGGTCACGACTTCCCGGCCCGAGATCGTGCGCGTGGAGTATCCCTACGAGGCGAGCGCCGACGGCGCGACCAAGAGCCTGACCACAGTCGCGCCGCTCAAATGGGTGCTGACCTACGGCGGCTTCACGCCCGAGCACCTGCGCGCGCTGTTGTCCCAGGGCGTCAACGTGAACGAGCGCCAGCTCACGGAAACCCTGCTGCACGTCCTGATGATGGACCTGGTGGTCAGCCGGCAGTCGGGGCTGACCGACATCCTCCGGGCGCTCGGCTTCACCGTCGAGACGTCGCACGCGCCGGAGTTCGGCGAGCTGCCGCTGACCTACGTCAGCGCCCCGGTCCACACCCGGCGCCCACCCGACCAGCTCATGCTGCAGATCGCCGAGATCTCCGGCAGCCCGGTCTTCGAGGAGGTGGTGCGCATCGAGGACATCGTGGCCCTGAAGACGCCGCTGAAGGACCAGCTCCTGGAGGCGGCGCGCAGCCACGCCGGCGGCCTGCTGGAGGCGGCGGGCGGCTGAGCGGCGGGCGTCAGGCGACGAAGCGCTGCAGCACGAAAAGCCCGACGCTCACAATGGCGAAGATCACCGCGATGCGCCGGCGCGCCTGGAAGGCCGGGTTCGGCCCGCCTCCCTTGCCGTAGTCGCGGTAGGCCAGGCCGCCGAAGACCACGGCGAGCAGGGCGAAGAGCGCGGAGACATAGAGCATGGTCATGGGGGGCTTACCGAAAACCAGATCAGAAATTCAATCCAAATCCACCGGTCGCCGAACTACCCGCTGTCAACTCGGCAATGCTTTGCCGGCGAAGTACCAAGAACCGGCCTGGAATTTCTCCGAGTGGTCCTGGATCCACTGGGACATCACTGATAGCGCATCAATCTGCTGCGCCACGGGCATGTCCGTCTCGAACGGCACCTCCATGCCATAGCGGATGACCAGCTCTTCGTAGACCAATTGACGGATCTTGTTGGGCATCTTCTCGGACCGTAGGTTTTCCAGCAGGAGTTCCGGCGAATAGGGCCTGCCGCTTCGATACCGGAGCTTCGGATCGAACTGCGCCTTGTGCTCGCGGCACCAGTCGAGCCAATCGTCCGGGTTCTGAGAAAGGCGAGTCACGGTCGATCCAAATGGACCACCCTCGGGGTGGCTCGGGGCTTGGCCCTGTTCCGCCGCCTCGCGCTCGTCCTCGAACAACTCGTCGTCGTCGATTTCCTCCGGAATAAAGGCTTCCTCATAGAGTTCCGCACCAGTGATGAGATCAAGCGCAGTCGCGGCCGCTTCCGCCGTCGCGTCATCGGCAAGACCCGCATGAAGCGTTCGCAAGGCGCTCAGGTCACCGAGTAGTCCGAGCGCCACTAGGCAATCGGGTTGCGCCTTGTCGGCCCCCGCCAACCCCTTGAGGGCCTTGGTCGCGGAACGGCCGCCGGCCAATCCGACCGGCAAAAGCAATACTGGGTCGACCGAGGCATGTTGGAGGCAATAGCTGAATGCCCCTCCATCGCCGAGGCGAAACAGCGCCATCGCGGCGGCCGCACGCACGGTATCGTCTTCGTGCTCCAGGTACTTGGAGATCGCCTCGCAGGCCTGCCTGTCACCCATTCGCCCGAAGGCCCAGATCACATCTCTCAGCCCGGCGCCTGGGGTCGCATCCAAAACGTTCAGAACTGCAGGAGCAGTCTCGAGACGGCGGTAACCGGCGAGAGCGGCGATGGCGGGTATAAGGTTGGGCCTGTCCTTCGACAGCATCTCCAGGAATTTGTCGTGCCAAACCTCGGGGAACTCAAACTTGAAAGCGTCGATGACCGCACGTTTGGAATCTCCATCTCCCAGATCCAGGTCCTGCAAGACCTTGAATACGAGGTCGCCACGCTTGTGCCGGCAGAAGACACTCAATGCGGTGAAAAGCTCGCCAGCCTCCCCCTCTCCGACCTGCCGATCACATACCTTCAATCCCTGGTCGCCACCGACTTCAAGTGCGTCGATGTGGGCTTCAAGGCTATGTTCGATTTCAGTGATGTTGATCCAATGAAAATGAGGATCGCCTACCGTAGAAATACGTTGCTGGTAAAGAAAAGCGGCTTCCTCGACATGCTCTTCACACATCTCGACGATAAATTTGTCTCGTAAATTTTCTTTCCAAGGATTCATTGAAAAGTACTACACGTCAATAAATGTGAACCGAACTAATCGCTTGTGTGCGTATCGCAAAATAATTTAGACCACATAACAGAGGATCAAAACAGGATTCGTCATTATCAAATGTATCAATCGGCATTTCAAATATCACTGGTGAAATCATATAGCTCTTACCACCGGATACAAACCGTTCGTAGGCCTTATATCCGCTATTAGCAAAGCCACCCTTGCACAATCTCAACCACGAGTCATAAATCTCCATCAAGCTCAATATCGCCGATTTGCTAGGCCGATCTTTGAGTTTGACTCGAACTAATCGGTCTATGTTCGCTCGGCCTTCTTGGTCTTGCTGCAGATCAAACGAATATGTCTCATATCTCAAGTTAGGCAGATCAATGTCTCGCTCATTGACAATTCTCAGGGTCTCCTGCAACGACATATCCGCATTCGTCTCTACAATAATTTCGCCAATTTGGCTGTCTATGGACGGCTCCCCTCGTATCATTCCGACCAATACGCGAATTCCACGATAGTCCATTCCGGATATATCCAAAGTGATCTGCAAGACATTTTGGGTAGAAATCTCGATTGCATAATTGGCCCCACTGGCACTCCGAGATGCATTCGAAGTGCCAAGGAGCATGCCAAAGCGATTTGCGGTGACAAATTGACCGAATATCCCATCCAACAAATCATGCACCGCATCCACCTGACCATCCTGCACAGCCACCTTAATGACCCAGTGATGGTCAACTGTATGTGGACATACCTGAATTCTTACCGGAAACTCATTCAAACTGATCAAAGCGCTCAATCCATCTAGTCGTTTGATCTTCGTCGAACACTCGACCGAATGGTGCATGATTGCGACATAATAGGGGAGCAACAGCCCTCGCCACCATCCGGTAAAGGGGTAGGTTATCGCCGCTGTTCACATCACCGAGACTTGGAGCCGATCCCGCTTTGATCAGCAATTTCTGACTTCGGAGCATGACCTCGATGCGCTCGTCTCGAATAAATTCACGTCGTTTAGAAGATTCAAACTCGGCAGTGAGATCTTCACCCAAGGCGGTTAACCAATTCACAGATTTCATTTTGTCATTTAGGAAGTTCTCTGCGGCATGAAAAACAAAGACATCATAGCCGGGATGTCTCATGGCCAGCTTCAAATATTCTTTCCCATGAGGTCCGGACAATAAGTTCGAATTGATGTCGAAAAACAAACTATATCCGGCATACCCATGAAGTATTGGAATTACGTCAATTAGCGTCAAACTCAATGTTTGAAATTTCTCCAAAGAAAAGATTTTCGGGTCTGCGGGAAACGACAATCGTAAGCAATTGACTTTCTTTCCAAAGTCGCCTTCGTCTGCGCCGAAAATTGCAGCCAACAGAGGCTTTTGAGACTCGTCGATGAGGGCAGCATTCTCGACATACAATTCGATCGCCCAGGGAGAGATGCTTTCTGGGCTCTCTCCGCCGTGAGCGAAAAAAAGATACCGAGATCTCTTATCCGTTCCAGGTTCAAACCAAAATGGGACCATCTCCAACACATCGTCATCGACTGGTTCTTTGTATGGCATACGTTCTGTCGAGTACCAGCGGAGATGATCCCGATAAATCGGTTCAATATGCTCCCATACTTTAGTTATCGCCTCACAAATCTGATCGGAAATAACGTCAAAAAACACACATATACTAAGTGCCGGCGTTACCAGAACACGGTCGCCATCTAGGATCATATGTTCTTGTGGCCAATCTGACATTTCTTGATCTACAATTTCATTAGATTGAAGCCGAGCAACCACATGACATATTGTCAATTACTATTGGATCTTTTCCATTATTCAATTTTGGGTAATCTCTGCTTTGTCCCGGACTCAATGAATCCTCACCGCTCTTCCATGTAAATTTCGCATCAAGGACTTCTCCTCCCCCAGTTACGGGATTCGTAGTAACAATGTCAGGTCTACGTGGCCAAGCATTGGCAACATTGTTGTTGACTTCGGAAATATATTGATTGGCCATCCAATTCGGAACTGCGGCATTCCCTGGCATGCCGCTGCACCAAGATAGAATCTTTGTCAGGGGTCCCGCAAGTCCGGAGGTGGGTACATTGGCAGCCGCCTGATATACGCCTGCCAGATAGTTTGGTGTCACGATCTGTCCGCCCGTCGCACCAACGATTGCAGCCTGCTCACTGAGTATATTCGGGTCGCCAAGTTGCTGCAATTTTTCTTCCAGACGCCTACTGCAATTCCCGCTCCCAGGAGGAAGTTCCCCCTTGTCATATTCCTCTTGAGTGTCGCAAAAAGCCTCGCAGATTGCCTTCACTTGCTCGTCGGTCATGTCAATGTTTGAAACGCCGGTCGTCGCTTGTAATTCTGCAACAGTTGTCGTATTCGCAGCATTGCCGTTGTTCGTCATCGGGTCGCCTAGGCGCGGCACATTCTTTCCCTCGACTTTGACGTCGAAGCTGTAGTTGACGAACTTTGCTATTCCCATGTTGGTATTTGAGACAACACCCTTGAGCGTGCCCGGCTCGTCTCCCATGCTCGTGCTAAACTTAGAGGTCTTTAGCATAATGGGATTGCCATCCATCTTGACGGTCGTGCTGCCGTCGGCCGTATCGCTGGATTGCGCTACATTGATGTAAGGAACGGGTATCGGCGGCGCTGGGGGTGCTGGTGTCTTGCAGAAATCTGGCACGGAGGGCGCCTTGCCACCACTGCTCTTGTGGACGACCGACCTCCCGTTGACGATGATGGTAGCGCCCATGAATACCTAAGACCCTAGTGAATGCTTGCGTTTTGCAGCAACACAGCCGCGCGCTGCTTGTCGTCGGATGACGTCCAGATCAGGCACCTATCACCCCTGGCATATTTCCTTCGCCAGGCGGCAATCGCGATGCTTACCAGCACCCCGCCCGAGGCCGCGCCGATGTCACCATAGCAGTCGGCCGGATGCCAGATTTCCAGAGGGTCCCTGTGCCTGGCACCGGTCCGAAGATAGCCATAGGTCCACTCTTTACTGCGGAAGCTCTCGCCGTTCAAATCGCAGAGTACCCAGTCGGCCTCCGCGTCCTGTGGGTTAAGGACGTCCAGGGCCTTGCGCAGCACCTGCGTCATCCCCTGGCCGATGCAGATGTCGTCCGAGACGAAGGGACTGGGCTCCTCGGCCGTGGCGCCGGACAAGACGAAGGCGAACGGATCCAGATTATTGCGCTGCGCAAAGTCCGCAGAGGCAAGCAAACAGAATCCCGCGCCTTCACCCGGCACAAACCCGTCCTTGTTCGCCTCCGAGTGCAATCGCTTGTCCTCGTCCAGCCACTCGAGAGTATCCGGGTCGAAATAAGACTCGACTCCGCCCACCAGAATCAGGTCTTCCTTGCCTGATCCGATCCACTCCAAGGCCTTGGCAATGCTCATCAGCGTGGCGGCATGACCGGTCGAAACCGCAATCCGTTTCTTGCCATGCAGGGGTAGATCGTTATCAGCCGCCAAGCGCGACAAGAGAATATCTGCGGCATCGGCGTGCAGGCCCGGGCGTGCAGCGCTCATGCCCAGGCACAGGCCGACGCCGGACGCTGCAGCATTACCGGAAGGCCCGTCTGTCAGCGGCGCCATCGCTTCTCTAGCGGCCACGGCCGCCAAGGCGTTGAGCCGGTCGGTATTTCGAATGTCGTCATCGATGAATTCCGCCATCGACAACAACATCGGCTCGCCGGTCTTGTCGATCAAATAACTCCCTTTGAACCGGGATACATTCGCCCGCACCGAAGCGGCGGTCATCGGCGCATCGACCCCGACGGCCGTAACCGCTCCGCAGCCGACAATGCAGACCTGCCGCGCTGAATTTCCATTGCCCGGTGCGCTCACCGCCATCACACAACCCTCTTCTCAAAGATTCGAGTTTCTTCTAGCTCGAAGGTCTTGCGGTGGCACGGGAGGCATGTTTGCCATGTCATCACCACTCTCGGCGCATCAGGCTCGATAACCACCGATCCAAGGGTGCCACGATGGTTAACCCATCGACCCTCCAATGAGGTCCGAAATCCAAGCCAGACTCGCGGCAGGTGAAAAGCGAGATAACCATCCGAAGTGAGATTATGCAGTTCGACGGGCTCGCCGCCTTTCAGATGCGGCGAGAAGGTGAGATCCGGACTTGCCCCCAAAAAGTACCGAAAATCGAAATCGAGCGGGTAGAGCGGCAATCGGTTCTCGATATAGTCTTGATCACAGGTTCCGATATATTGTCGCCTGGGCTCCCAGTGCTTGCAGGTGAACCCCAAGCCTGCCGGATTTGGCCGGCTCTTCCAACTCTTGACCTGGTCCGCCGGGTCCTCGAAATTGGGCAAAGGCCTGTCCTTTAGGACCGCTTCGGTCATAGCAAACCCGGCGCCAATGGGGTTCCGCGCCTCGGCGCCCTGCTTTTTCGGATCTTCATCTGACAGATCCGTACCGCCGAAGGCCCGCTCGTATCCTATGGGCATCTGGGTAAAGGCTTGCGGCGACGAGATCGACAGGCCGCCGATCGAGCCCTTCCAGTATCGGTCGCCAAACACGCGAATGGTCTTCCTCCGGTCACCAATCCTGATCTGAGCATCCAGCTTGGACACCGGTCGTCCGTGGGGGGCATAGGCGTGCCCATTGATGGCGACGTCGGTGCCCGGCTTCTTGAAGACCAGCTCGCCCTCGTATTTCAGACTGGAGATACCCGGCTCGCCGAAGTATTCGTCCACTAGACAGACGGGTTCCTGTTCATCCGCCAACTCCGGTTCCCCGTTCTTGATATCGAAGGTCGCCTTCACGGCGACCACCCAGATTTCCGATCCGTCGATATCTAGGAGAACGGCGTTTTCAGCTTCGTAGGGGGTTCTATTATCCAGCTGGAGCATAGTGGTTTCGAATCAGTTGATCTTGACCGCGGCCCCTTTGATCTTGTTGACGCCGCGCGCTCGACTGACCAATCGATCCCCTTTGACTACGATTTTTCCCTCGTTGCTCATGGTCACAGAGCCGTTACCGCAGCGGAGTTCGATTCGCCGATTAGCCTCTAGATGGAGATTGTCGGGGATCTCAGGGACCGTGCTGTATCGTTCTACAAGGCCCAGAACGCAGCCACGTTCGCCGGAATCACCGGCGATGTAGATCACTTCGTCTCCCGTGCTGAGCCTGGGAGCAGGACCAGCGCTCGTCCGCAGAAAATCGCACGCCAATACGCAGTCTCGTGCCCCATCCTCGACCAGGATCGTCCCATCGGGATCTATCGCGACGATACGCCCGCGCGAAACACGCAATGTGTCAAGTATCTGCTTCGCCGCCGCTAACCTGTGAATCTCGGCGCTCATTTAGTTCTCCCCGATCTTTGATCCCTTGAGCTTGATGTCGCCGGACGCCTTCGCATCGATCTTGCTGCCATCGAGCTTGATGTCCGTGCCCTTGATCAGAATCTCGCCGCCGCTCTTCAACACGATCTGAGCCCCGCCGCACTTGAGCACCAGCTCACTGGCCGCATCAACCGAACCCTTGGCATCCGTCTTCGCGCTGAAATCACCACCTGACTTCAGGCTCATCTTCCCGCCGGCCGAGGCCGAGAAATCGCTGCCCGCGGACTCCGTGATCTTCGATCCCGCATTCACGGATTTGCTGACCCCCACTTGCTCGGTGCTGACTCCCCCCACCGCGACGATCTTGGCGCCGCCGATCTCCTCGGCCTTGGCGCCACCGACGGTTTCGTTCATGGCGGCGCCCACGCTCACCTGGTAGGCCGCGCCGATGGTAAGCGCCTTGGCGATCGAGATGCTTTCGGATTTGTTTGACCCGACACTGACCGTCTGGTTCGCGCCGACGCTTTCGGTCTGGTTGGCCCCAACGGTCATCGTCTGGTCGACCCCCACGGTGACGCTCTGGTTGTTGCCAACACTCTCCGTGTCGTCCACGTCGATGGTGCTGGTTCGGTTGTTGTGCACCGTCAAGGTCTGGTCGTTCTCGATCGTCGAATCCATGTTGTATTGGCCGTGGATCGTGATCTTCTCTTTGCCCTTCGTATCGTCCATAGACATTTCGTTGTAGCCGCCGCCGCCCTTGGTGCTGTTCGACTTGAGGCCGCTGATCACCGCGCTGGCGGGCAGGCCGTAAGGCGGCATGCAGTCGCCGTTGTAGACGCGGCCGGTGATGATCGGCTGGTCCGGGTCGCCCTCGAGGAAGTCGACGACCACCTCCTGCCCCATGCGCGGGATCGCGACGGCGCCCCAGCCCTTGCCGGCCCAGGGATGCGAGACGCGGATCCAGCACGAACTGTTCTCGTCGGACTTGCCCTCGCGGTCCCAGTGGAACTGCACCTTGACCCGGCCGTGCTTGTCGGTCCAGATCTCCTCGCCCGACTTGCCGACCACGATCGCCGTCTGCGGCCCCTGCACCACCGGCTTGGGCGTGACGCGCGGCGCGCGGAACTGCCGCTGGCCGTCGATCGCGGTGAATCGGCAGTGGCAGAGCGTCTCGCCCTTGGCGGCGCTCTGGGACTCGTAGTCGTCCGAGCGCAGCTCGACCGCGCTCGAGACGATCAGGTACTCCCGGTTCTGGTCCTCGCGCGGATAGTCGGTTAGCTCGAACAGGCCGCCGGAGGCAAGCCCGGCCACGTCGCCCTCGCCCTCGACCCGCTCGAACTGGCAGTGCAGCTCCTCCAGGCGGACCTTGGCGTAGGTGTCGCCGTCGCCGCTGGTCAGGTATTCGCCGGGATAGTCGTAAACCTCGCACTCGGCCTGGCCGTGCTCGAAGGGCTTGTTGAGGCGCACCTCGAGGTCCGCCTTGGGCTTCTCGAAGTCGAAGTCCCTCAGCGTGTAGGAACCCGGCTGCACCTCCTTCTGCACCGACCAGCCGGAAACGTGGTCGCGCTCGCGCTGGCCGCCCTCCTCCGGCGGATAGTAGGGCACCTGCTCGTAGCCGGCACTCGGCTCGTGCGCGCTCGCCCCGTCGGCCAGCACCAAGGTGTGCTTGCCGTCCTCGTGCAGGAAGTAATAGTAGATGCCCTCCTGCTCCATCAGGCGGCTGACGAAGTTGAAGTCCGTCTCGCGGTACTGCACGCAGTATTCCCAAGTGCGGTAGCTGCCGCTCAGCTTGTCCTCGAAGTCCGTGAAGCCCTGGTCGCCGAACACCTGCTTGATGATGTCCGGCACCGTCTTCTCCTGGAAGATGCGATTGTCGGCGGTGCGCGTCAGGAACCACAGCCAGGGCCTCAGCGTCGCCCGGTAGCGTGCGAAGTTTCCCGACGCGCCCGTGTAGCAGAACTGGCTGGCGAAGCCGTTGAAGTACCGCATCTCCCCGCTCTGCGGCATGTCCAGGCGGACCGTCAGATTCTGGCCCAGCACGTCCTCGAGCTCGATCTCGTGGTCCTCGCTGAGCAGGTCCAGCTCGAAGGCCGACAGGCGGCCCAGCGTCTCGCTCGCCCGCATGCCCCGGAACAGCAGCACGTCCTCGCCGAGAGGACTGGAGACGGCGATCCGTCTTTCAGCCTGCTTTAGCAACATCTCCGCTCCCCATTCACCGCGATGTTATCGCAGTCGGCGCAGATTGCCTAGGCAAAGGAACACGTTGCCCTTGGATCGTCGCACGCTTTTCGCGGTGCGTCCCGGGCCTGCCCCAAGTGCCTCGATCTTGCTCGTGCCACCATCCGACGGCCGGAGCCGCTTGGCAGTGAGTATAATCACATCGCTAGTGTGATGGTTCCGAAGATCGCCACATTCGATGTGACGAACTTCGGCGCTTCGTCTCGGCAGGCATGCACCGTTCCGGGGCCCTTTGTGATAGAATCGCCTCGTCCCCACCAGAAGGAGCGACCGTCATGCCTGGACCGCTCGAGTTCGAGTTCCGCTTTGCCCGCCCCGACGGCCGGCCGGCCCGGCGGCGCGACGCGGAAAGCCCCTTCCGCATCCTGGTCATGGGCGATTTCAGCGGCGGGTGCCCGCGCGCCGAAGCCGGCCGCCTCGAGGACCGGCCGCTGATCCCGGTCGACATCGACAATTTCGACCGCGCGGTCGCCCGGCTGGCACCGCGGGCGGCCATATCCCTCGAGGGCCGGGCCGCCGACGCGCAGGAGATCGCCTTCGGCGCGCTGGACGACTTCCACCCCGACGCGCTGGCACCGAAGCTCGAGGTTTTTCGAGAGCTGTGGCGGCTGCGCGAACGCCTACTCGATCCGGCCACATTCGAGGAAACCGCCGCCGGTATGACACGGGACGCCGAACAAGCGTCCGCGTCGGAAGACGGACCCGGTCCCGCCCCGGACGCCGCGCCGGACGCCGCGCCGGAGGACCACGGCGCGACTTTCGAGCGGTTGCTCGGTCGCCGGGTCGAGCCTGGGACGGACGCCGGAGGACCGACGGTCGCGCAAACCGGCGCCACCCGAGAGCTGATCGAGCGCCTGGTCGAGCCGCACCTGGTGCGCGGCGCCGACCCGGAGCGCCAGCGCCTGCTGGTCGCCGCGGTCGACGACGGGCTCGCCCGAGAGATGGCCGCGGTGCTGCATGACCCGGCGTTCCAAACGCTGGAGGCGGCGTGGCGCGGACTCTACTGGCTGGCGAGCAGCCTGGAGACCGGCGAGGAGCTGTCCATCCACCTGCTCGACGCGAGCAAGCAGGAGTTGGCGGCCGACATCGGGGCCGCGGGCGCCGAGCTGGAGGCCTCGGCGCTGTACCGCAGGCTGGTCGAACAGCGCGCGGAGGGACCGGACGGCGAGCCCTGGTCGCTGATCGTCGGCGACTACCGCTTCGGGCCGGCGGAGGAGGATCTGAGTCTGCTGGCCGCGCTCGGCGCGATCGCATCGCGGGCCGGCGGGCCGTTCCTGGCGGCGGCCGATCCCGCGCTGCTCGGCTGCCGCAGTCTGGCCGAAACACCCGACCCCGGCGACTGGACCGGGCTCGATCCCGAGACCGCGGGAGCCTGGCAGGTGCTCCGCCGCTCGGCGGTCGGGCCCTGGATTGGACTGGCGTTGCCGAGGGTGCTGTTGCGCCTGCCCTACGGCCGCCAGACGGATCCGATCGAGGCCTTCGCCTTCGAGGAGTTGCCGGGGGTGCGGGAGCACGAGGCCTACCTCTGGGGCAATCCGGCCTTCGCCTGCGCGCTTCTGATCGGGCAGGCCTTTCAGGAGAACGGTTGGGAGCTGCAGCCGGGCGACCGGCTCGACATCGCGGACCTGCCGGCGCACAGCTATACAGAGGAGGGCGAAAGTCGGCTCAAGCCCTGCGCCGAGGTCCTGCTGAGCCAGCGCGCGGCCGAGGCGGTGCTCGCCCGCGGCATCATGCCGCTGCTGAGCCACCGCAACGCGAACGCGGTCCGTGTCCTGCGCTTTCAGTCGCTGGCCGAGCCGCCCACTGCCCTGGCGGGGCCCTGGGCCTAGCCCGGCCTCTGCGCCAGGACCACGAGGCCGGCCACGGCCTTGCCGCCTTCCTTGCGCAGGACATCGTCCTCGAGCGAGCGGAGCGCGAGTCCGGCCCCGGCCAGGCTCCGCCGGACGTAGTCCTTGGTATGGCTGTAGCGGCCATGGGGACCCAGGCGGAATCCGGCGTCTTCATCCTGTCCGGCGTTTTCCAGCGTGAACACCAGACGTCCGCCGGGCCTGAGCGCGCGGGCCGCCGCCGCCAGGACCGCTTCCAGTGCGCCGAAATAACAGAGCGTGTCGGCCGAGGCGATCAGATCGTAGGCCCCGGCCTGGCCTTCGAGGAACGCGGTCAGCTCGGCCGCCTCCAGCGCGTCGTAGACGCCGCGCCCCTTGGCCTTGGCGAGCATGGCCGGCGACAGGTCGACCCCGGTCAGGCGCCGGGTGTAGGGCGCGAGCAACGGCCCGCACAGCCCAGTGCCGCAGCCGGCGTCGAGCACGTCGAGCCCTCCGGCCGGCGCACCCAACTCCGCGGCGAGGCAGGCCGTGATCAGCGCCGGCGCCCGGTACTCCAACTTGTCCAGCACGCGCTCGAAGCTGCCGGCGAAGCCCTCGAACATCTGCCGCACGACCTGGTCAGACGCGCGCTCCGGCACGTCCCGGCCCGTCGAGGCCGCCAGCATATGCCGGGCCAGCGCATTGTCCGGATCCCGGTCCAGCCATTTTTGGTAGACCGCCGCGGCCTCGTCGAGCCGGCCGGCCGCGTAGTACACGCTGCCGAGCACGAGATAGCTCTTGGAATCGCCGGGCAGAACTTCGATCGCCCTACGGCAGGCCGCCGCCGCCTCGTGGTACTTGCCCTGGCGGCGCAGCACGTTGCCCAGGTTCTGCAGGGCCTGAACGCTGTCGGGCATGAGCGCGAGCGCCTTGCGGTAGATCTCGGCGGCCTCGTCCAGCTTGCCCTGCTCCTTGAGCACGACGCCGAAATTGCCGTAGGCATCCGGGTCGTCTGGCCGGAGCGCGATGACCTTGCGGTAGGCGGCCGCGGCCTCGTCCAGCCGGCCCAGTTCCGAAAGCACGTTGCCCAGGTTATTGTGCATGTCGGCGTGGTCGGGCAGCCGCGCGATGGCCCGTTCGATCAGCGTGACCGCGGCCTCGCCATCGCCGGTCTGATGCGACAGCACCCCCAGGTAATGGAGCGCGTCGGGCTGCTCCGGCTCGGCCTCCAGCACCTCACGGTACAGCGCCTCGGCCTCATCGAAATGGCCGCCCTTGTGCAGCTCGAGCGCAAAGGCCAGCGCCTCGGCCAGCGTGAGCTGCTGGCCCTTTTCTTTGCTGCCTCGCCCTCGGGTCATCGCCGCCTGCCTTCGCTCCTGCCCCTGTCGGCGGCAAGTATAGCCGGCCAGCGAGATCCACGTCCGCAGATTTCGGTGGGCATCGGGCGCAAGAGGTCTACCGGGTCTTCGTGGCAGCCGGCCAGGGGCTGCCGGTTGAACTACACGACGATCAGCAAGATCGTGAAGGCCGAGACCTCATAATTCAAGACCGGACCCCGTTGCCGACTTCTTGAAGAATCGGATGCAGGAAACCTGCACTTCCGAATCTGTTGGAGCCCCGACCATCCGCCCTCAACCTGGCCGCGGCCAGGTTGAGGCACATCGCAGGGACCAAATGGTCACTGAAGCGCTACATGAACATGGACCTACTCAAGCAGCAAAGGATGACCGCCTGACCGGATCAGCCACCAGCCCCAACCAAAAGTGCGAAAGATTCTGGACACTACCGAACCAGCTACCCCCCGCTCGCCCAAATCCATAACCCTCCACGAAACCGGGGCAACTCCAGTCAGGTGTCAAGAGTTGACCCCGAATCTCCCTCGGGCGCACGGTTCACTTTTGTATATTGAGAAACTTCGTGACCGTTTCAAACAGTCCCTTATTGTACGTCACGATATTGAAACCGCTTTGCAGCCCCAAAGAAAACGGTGCTTTGATCCCTGCGGCATGCATTATGATTTCGGCGTAGTTCGCGCATGTCATGTACGTCGAAGTACTTGAAACTTTCACCCCCAAATTTTGTAGTAACTTACCTTTTTTACCGTACAATATGGGCTGGAATCCACCCCCCGGGGCTTGCATCCGGTTGAATTGCTTCGCGACGGCCACAGCGTTCTCCGCCCTCACCTGGGAAATTGTCCAGGTCCGGCTATCCTGGGCACTTGGCCATTGGTATGCCTCGGTAAAGCGAACCCACGCTGGCTGCCCAGCCTGGCTGCCCAGCCTTGCCACCGAGGTCCGTATAATAGTATTTCATTACCATGCCTTCCCTCACCGCAATGCATAACGATGCGTGCCCTGCGAGTCCCCCATCGGCCTGCACCGCCAGACTCGGCGTCGCCGGAAACGCGCCTTCACCGGGGTGTTTTCCCTCCACACTACCCGTACCTAACAACACCTCACCAGCCATTTCGGATCCCCCCATCTAGGGTAAGTAACAAAACGGGGTCAGGCTTGCATAACTGCATTTCGCCCCGATACCACCGGGGAAAATCATTCGAACCCGTCAGTCTGTTCCCCGCCTTCGACGCTGACGTGCACTTGCCCGATCGAGACGCCGGGATCTCCAGAGAATCCGCTTGGGGTAGAGGCAGACAACAGCGCGGGAGCCGCGGGACGCGACCATCGCTGGAGAAACGCCACGTGCTCGGCGAAGCCCAGTCCATCCCGGACCTCCCTCGCGGCCTGCTCTGCGTGAGCCTCGGGCAATGCCTTTCGCCCGGCCGCAACCGCCCTTCGCGAACGGCTGTTCAACGGCCCTTCCTCAACCGCCTTGGGCGGGGGGAAGGGGACCGTGATGCCTAATGCGCTATACTCGCTATTAATGCCAAGTGTGCGGAGCCTGCAATGATTTGCGTCAAGGATGGCGATGAAACGCCCTCAACGACGAGGACCAAGAAAGGCGGAGGCTTGCGTTATTGCATTTCGCCACGCCACGCCCGCACCCGGGGATTTCGCGCGGGCCCGCTAGGGGGGGCGCGTAAAGGTCTTCCACCGCACCTTCTTGCGGCGGCCGCGGTCAGCCGGCCGAATACTCTTTCCAGGGCATCCGTTCGATGGGGATGTCCGCCATGGACCGGACGAGGTCGGGCTCGCCGTAGTAGACCGGGGAGCCCTTCTCGTTCTGCGCCATGAGCAGGACCGGCACGCCGCCGAACACCGGCTCGAAGCGCTCGATGGCCATGTCCGCCTCCCCCGGGCTCTTCAGGAGGTCCTCGCTCACGACGACGACTGCAAAGTTGACGTCCTGAAGCGAGATGGCTGCAGCCTGGACTTTCATGTTTCAGCTCCCGATGTTCGCGGCCCCTCCGGGTAGTCGCGCTGGATCTCGTTCGGCAACTCGTTGACGATCGCCGACGGCAGCGTGCGGATCGAGGGCGCGTCGAAATGTACCCGTCGACACCGCCAATCGACCCTCCAAATCGGCCCTTACCGCGCCGTGATCTGGCCCGGCATGTCCCACTGCGGCTCGCTCAGCAGGACGTCGTGCAGCATCTTTGGGGTGGCCCGCGCCTGGGCGATGCGGACCGGCACCTGGGCCGGTCGCGCCGTGGCGCCGGCCGCGTGATAGGCGGCGACGACGAACTGCGAGCAGTAGGTCGAGCCGATGCCCGCCTGGCCGTTGCGGCCCCAAAGGTCCTCGCTCGGCGTGTAGGCCGGCTGCGAGCCGATGTTCTGCGCGGCGGCCTTGACCGCGCCGCCCAGGGCGTATTTCCCGTAGGCGCCGCGCGGCGTGAAACCCGCGTGCTGGCCGCGCCGCATGGCGACCCAGCCCTCGGCAACGGCGGCGGCGATCCCCGCTATGTCGCGGTCGGCGTAGCGATAGACGTTGTAGACGTAGGCGTGGCCCTGCGCCATCAGCCGGGTCACGGTGATGCCTTCGCCGATCGATTCGGCGATGTTGCCGCTGCCCATGTAGATCGCCGCGTGGACGTAGTCGTCCGTCGCGTTGCCCGCCCGGTGGAGCCGCTGCCCCCAGGAGATGAGCGCGTGCACCGCGCCGCCGTGACGCAGCTTCATCAGCAGGTCGCCGACCCGCAATTCGCTTTCCTTCATATCCCCGCTCGCTTCATTGTAGATCGCGCCGTTTCCAGCGCGATCGTGGATTCATGGGATCACTCGAACCCGTAACTGAACTCGCCTCCCTCGACGGTCACATGCACCCGCTCCACCGGCTTGCCTTCCACCATACGGGTCAGGAACTCGCTGCTGATCCTGGGCAGCACGGTGTTGGTCAGGATCGCGTCGATCATGCGCCCGCCGCTTTCCAGCTCGGTGCAACGTTCGGTTATGAGTTTCACCACGTCCTCGTCGTAGGTGAAGGGGATCTTGTGGTTCTCGGCGATCCGCTTTTCGATGCGGCCGAGCTGGAGCCTGGCGATCGCGGCGATGATCTCGTCGTTCAGCGGATAGTAGGGGATCACGACGAGCCGTCCCAGGAGCGCCGCCGGGAAGACCTTCAAGAGCGGCTCGCGCAGGCCCTTGGCGATACCCTCGGGCTCGGGCATCAGGTCCGGGTCGGCGCACATGCTCATGATCAGGTCCGTGCCGGCGTTGGTGGTCAGCAGGATCAGCGTGTTCTTGAAATCGATCACGCGGCCCTCGCCGTCCTCCATCCAGCCCTTGTCGAAGACCTGGAAGAAGATCTCGTGGACGTCGGGATGGGCCTTCTCGACCTCATCCAGCAGCACCACGCTGTAGGGCCGGCGCCGGACCGCCTCGGTCAAGACCCCGCCCTCGCCGTAGCCTACGTAGCCGGGCGGCGCGCCCTTCAGGGTCGAGACCGTATGCGCCTCCTGGTACTCGCTCATGTTGATCGTGATGACGTTCTGCTCGCCGCCGTAGAGCGCCTCGGCCAGCGCCAGCGCGGTCTCCGTCTTGCCGACGCCCGAGGTGCCGGCCAGCATGAAGACGCCGATCGGCTTATTCGGGTTGTCCAGGCTGGCGCGCGAGGTCTGGATGCGCTTGGCGATCATGTCGAGCGCGTGGCGCTGGCCGATGATGCGCTGCTCGAGCGTGTCGGCCAGGTGCAGCACCGTCTCGATCTCGTTCTTGACCATGCGGCCGACCGGGATGCCGGTCCAGTCGCCGACCACCGAGGCGACCGCCTGATGGTCGACGCTGGGCAAGATCAGCGGCTGCTCCCCCTGGAGATCGGCGAGCTCGGCCTGCAGTCCCTTGAGCTGCCCCAACAGCTCCGCCCGCTCGGCTTCGGAGAGATCGCCCTTGGGCGTGGCCTCGGCACCGGTCTCGACCGCGACGGAATCGGCGGCCTCGTCGGCGGCGGTCTCCAGCTCGCTTTCGGTGCCTTCGACCTTGCCGATGTGGCCGCGCAGCTGGGCGCGCAGCTCCAGGATCTGCTCGACCAACCCCTTCTCCTCGTCCCAGCGTTCCTCCAGGAGCTTCAGGCGGTCCTTCTCGGCCATCAGTTTGTCGTTGGCCTCGGCCTCGCGCGCCGCCGTCTCGACGCCGACCGCCTTCTCGCGGCCGATGATCCCGAGCTCGGTATCGAGCGCCTCGATGCGCCGGCGGCTGTCGTCGACCTCGGCCGGAACGGCGTGCTGGCTGATCGCGACCCGCGCGCTCGCCGTATCCAGCAGGCTGACCGACTTGTCGGGCAGCTGGCGGGCCGGGATGTAGCGGTGCGACAGCTTGACCGCGGCCTCCAGCGCCTCGTCGAGGATCTGCACGCGGTGGTGCTGCTCCATGGTGGAGGCGATGCCGCGCATCATCAGGATGGCCTTCTCCTCGCTGGGCTCGTCGACCAGGATCGACTGGAACCGGCGAGTCAGCGCGGGGTCCTTCTCGATGTGCTTCTTGTATTCGGCCCAGGTCGTGGCGGCGACGGTGCGCAGCGTGCCGCGCGCCAGCGCCGGTTTTAGCAGGTTGGCCGCGTCGCCGGTCCCGGCCGCGCCACCGGCCCCGACCAGGGTATGGGCTTCGTCGATAAACAGGATGATCGGCTTCTCCGAGGACTGCACTTCGTCGATCACCTGGCGCAGGCGGTTCTCGAACTCGCCCTTCATGCTGGCGCCCGCCTGCAACAGGCCGACGTCGAGGCTGCGCAGGGTGACGTCCTTCAATGGTGGCGGCACGTCGCCAGAGGCGATGCGCAACGCGAAGCCCTCGACCACCGCCGTCTTGCCGACCCCGGCCTCGCCGGTCAGGATCGGGTTGTTCTGCCGGCGCCGCATCAGGATGTCGACGATCTGGCGGATCTCCTCGTCGCGGCCGACGATGGGGTCGAGCTCGCCCTTGCGCGCCCTCTCGGTCAGGTCGACGGAGAACTGGCGCAGCGCTTCCTGCTTGCCCATCTGCGAGGGCGCCATGGCGCCGCTCGCCTCGCCGGGCGCCGCGCCGCCACCGACTTGGAAGCCGTCCGAGGCCGCGAGCGCGTCTTCGGGCGAGCCGCCGACGACCTCGTCGAAGCGGTCTCCCAGGGTGTCCAGCTTGACCTTCTCGAACTCGCGGGACATGCCGAGCAGAGCGTTGCGCAGGCCGGGCGTCTTGAGGATGCCGAACACCAGATAGCCGGTGCGCACCTGGGGTTCGCCGAACAGCAGGGTGCCGTAAACCCAGCCCCGCTCAACCGCCTCCTCGATATGGGCGGACAGGTCCGAGATGGAGGTCGATCCGCGCGGCAGCCGGTCCAGGGCGGCGGTCAGGTCCTGCGCGACGCGGGACGGCTCGAGGTTGAACTGCTTGATGATCCGGTGCAGGTCGGAATCCTGCAGCTGCAGGATCTGGTGCAGCCAGTGCACGAGCTCGACGTAGGGGTTGCCACGCATCTTGCAGAAAACGGTGGCGCTCTCGATGGACTTGTAGCCAAGGCTGTTCAGCTTGCCGAACAGGGCGGTGCGACTGATCTCAGGCATTTGCAATCTCCCCCGGCATCGGTGCAATCGCAGTCAGATCGCCCGGCGCCTATTCGTTTCGCTGGTTTTCGTCTCCCTCGATCCGCCGAACCGGCCGGATGATCGAGCATCTCCGGTGGAAGGCGCCGCCGTCATGCGGCATGGGTCAAGGGGTCCAACATCAGATCGTCGGCGGCGCTTTCGGCTGGCCGCCGGCCAAGCCAAGTGGACCAGCCCAACTGCCCCGACCCACCCAGCTTCAGGGCCGGCACTTCCTCGCGCTTCAGGATCAGGTTGAGATCCCAGTTCAACTCCTCCCCGGTATAGTTCCGCACCAGCGCGATCAGACGGCGCAGGCTGTCGCCTCCCGGCAGGAGGCGTTGATAATGGGTGAAATCCACAGGCCCCAGCACGATTCGGAACTTCTGCTGGCAGCCCCAGACGCGCGCGCCGGCGATCGCAGTCAGGCCCAGCGTTCCGGTCTCCGGCGACTCGCCGAGCCGGCAGCGGCCGTTCTCCGGCAGGTCCATCCAGGCGCCGACGAACTCCTTGATGCGGGCGGGAAGCCTGAAGAAGTCCGCGATGATCGCCTGCAGGCCTTCGGCATGGCCGGTCGGGCAGGCCAGCCGGCCGGCGTAATACAGCTTGGCGAGGTCGGGCACTGCGTCGCGGTTGCGCAGGCTCTCCATGCCCAGACCGCACAGCGAGGCGAGGTAGACGCCGAACCAGTCACCGTCCGGCCGGTCGAAGCTGACCGTTGGTCGGGCGTTCGCCCAGGCGCGATAGAACAGCGTCAGCATGCGGTGGTGGAACACGTCGAGGAAGCGGGCGAAAGTCGGGTCGTGAGCGTTTCGCATGCGGTCGTAGGCGTATTCCGTCAAATGGGTGGGCAGCGGTCCGTTGGGGCCCAACAGCCCGAAAAAATAACCCGACAGCCGCGGCGGACGCCCGTTTTTGGCGAGCTCGAAGGAAGCCAGGGCCGAGGCCGCGAAGGCCAGGGACGGCTGCTGTCCCAAGCGGACGGGATCGTCCACCGGCCGCAGGGACCAACCGACCCGGGGCTTGTCGAGGTTCACGCATTCGAGATTGCGCACCGCCTGGAAGAAATCGTAGCGGTAGGGTTCCTGCTGCAGGGCCCGGCCGAGCCTTACAGCACGTGCCGCTGTCCGATCCTGGGCGACCATCGCATGACCTCTCCGCGGTCCATGGATTTCAGGACCGTTTCGGTGAATGAGTTTATGGAAACGTATCGCGCAAAGAACTGTTCGAGCACGACGCCGAGCAGAAAGATACCGGTTCCCTCGAAGGCCGATTCGTCCAGGGTCACCGCGACCTCGAGCCCACGGGCGAAGGAGATCGGGCCGGATCCCAGGACACGCCGGTTGACCGGCCTCGAGGCCACCGAGACGACCCCGTCGATCTGCTTCCTGATCGAGGCCTCGCTGGTCGCACCGTAGAGCGCCAACAGCTGTCGCAGCGCGCCGGCGCCCTGTTCCTGGTCCTGGTCCGTCAGCGACAGGTAGTTGAGCGAAAGATGGCTGATCAGCTGCCAGGCAACCTCGCGCTGGGCGTGCGAGGGCCGGGGCCTGGTGGGCCCGGCAAGACAGCGCACCGAATCGACCGGCGCTCCCGATTCCATCGTGAAATCGGTCTTGCTCGCCCCCACCGGCATGTGCAGCGGCAAGTCCCGGTTGGTGCAGAGCGTCGTGAGCGCCAGCTGGCGGAGGTTGCCGCTGTAAGGCGCCTCGTTGGCATCGACCAGGGACACGAACACTTCGCTGCCGATGTAACTGGAGCGGGGACCCTGGCCACGCTGTCGGGACGACAAGACGCGGGGCGTGCGATGCAGCGTGTAATAGGCCAGGTTTTCGCTGTAATCTGCCACGTCGCTCGTGCCGTAGAACGGCCGGAACTCCTGCTTGTGGTCGGCGCTCGTCCCGAACCCCAGAACCTCCGTCAGAGCATAGACCTCGAAGTCCATCGGCCGGCTCCGGTCCGGGACGATGTGATGCTCGGTCTGCCTGTCGGTCAGGTGGATCCGGTCGGCACGCTTCTCGAACAGATTGATCGCCGGTGCGCAGAACAGGGCGAAGTGCGAGGCGTCGACCGTGTTGTCCAGAACCGGATCATTGCTGTTCAGCAGCACGAGGATGTCGAGCTCGTTGTCCGCGCAGCGGCGTACACCGGACCCCAAGCCGTTCAGTTCGACCATCATGTAGCGCTCGGGAAAGGCAAAGTACTCCTGCAGGAAGCGATAGCCCTGGAACGAGCGCGGGCCGTAGGGCAGCAAGGCCTGTCCGTCGTCGAAGCCGAGCGGGCGGATGTTGGTCTTGGCGACCATCTCGCGCCATTTTCCCGACCCCTTCGCCGGCTGCAGAACGATCGCCAGCGGATTGGCGACCAGCTGCTCGAACAGACGCATGGGCAGTTCCTCGGTGCCCCGCAGATAGAGCTGCAGACTGTCCATCGGAAGCTGGTCGAAAGTCAGGCCCGCCGTGGTCCGAAAACGCCATCGAAAACCGGCCTTCACCCCAGAAAGCTCGGTGATACCGAGCGCCGCCACCGCCGCCGTCGACCCCAGATATTCGGCTTCGACCAGTTCCAGCGGCCAGAGTGTCACGTCGTGCGCCGTGCGATAGTCGCAAGGGGTCTGGTCTCCCTTGCCCAGGCGAGAGCGCAGCACGCTGCCGCGCGGCACGACAAAGCCCTCGCCCAAAGCGCCCTCGGTCAGATCCGGCTGGAATTCGACCATGGCCATAGACGGCATCGGCGCAAGATAATGCGGGTAGACCATGTCGAGCAGGTGCTGGGTGAAGCGCGGAAACTCCGCGTCGACCTTCAACTGCACCCGCGCGGCCATGTAACCGAAGCCTTCCAGGAGCCGCTCGACATAGGGGTCGGCGCAATCGAAACCCTCGAGCCCTAGCCGCGCAGCTATCTTCGGGTATTCCTTGGCGAACTCCCCGCACATTTCCCGAATGTGCTGGAGCTCGCGGTTGTAGTAGCGCAGCAGCCTGGGATCCATCAGCCGGTTCCCGATGCGGTGGAGTCCGAGACGGAGAAACTGCCGGAGTCCAGATCGATCTCTGTCCTCAGGAAAAGGTGCAAGGGGACCGGCTGGGCCCACAGATCGCCTTCGATCTCGAAAGCCACGGCGTTGCGGTTCATCTGGTCGCTGGCGACCACGGAACGGACCTTGACCGTGTTGCGCAGAATGCGCGGCTCGAAGTCCCAGATCGCTTGGCGCAGCATGCGCTCCACCCCGGCCAGGTCTATACCCGAGGCGGCCTTGCCCGCCAGGTCCGGCAACCCGTAATTGATCACCGAATGGCTCACCAGGGGATACTCGTCCAAATCCTGGACCGTCTCGAGGTTGCTGGAGTTGAGCAGCCACGCGAGGTCGCGCTGGACGCTCTCGCGCAGTTTGCGCATCGACAGGACCCGCTTTTCACGGGCTTCCTGCTGTTGGTCCGGCTCGTTGTCGGTCAACCGATCCAGGAGAGAGGGCTGCAGGCGTTCCTTTGGCGTCAGCTCCGCCATCCTAGTCCCCTGCGACCGGCTCGTCGGCCCCGGGCGCCGCCGCCGCCTCGCCCTGAGCATCCGTGTCGAGCGCGATCAGGCGGACATCCATCAGCGGATAATCGTCCGCGTCGGTGGTCAGTATCCGCTGCCCCATTCCAAGATAAACGCCCGATTCCGGCTCGAGCCACTCGGTCCTGCGGCTCATGCGGACCAGCATGTCGTCGCTGACCTCCGAGCCCGGGTAGCGGGTGGGGATCAGTCCGACCGTACCACCGCCGTTGGACCAGATGAGCTGCGCCGGCGTCCAGACGAGATCGCGCAGGTCGACGGGCTCCTCGACGCGAATTTCCCGAATGCGCTCGAAGGGAACCCAATAGTAGGCGCCGTTGACGACGACCTCCAGGACCGGGCCCAGCCGCTGATCGGCGTCGGCGATCCATTCGAAGGCCTGCCCGTCGATCGTGCCCGAGGTCGCCGGCGCCAGATCGAAGGCCTCGTCGCGCAACGCCTGCGCGCCGACGTGGTCGCCCTTGGCGGTCGGGCGCAGCGCCTCGATCAGGAGGGCCACCCATTTTTCCGGCTTGCCGAACACCAAGGGAGTGCTATTGCCTGCGAAGATGTTCGCCCGAAGCACTTCGCAGCGCAGGGCCTCGCGATAGGTCTGAACCATGGCGAGCGTGCCGGCGTCGAGCTCGCCGGCCACCTTCAACTGCGTGGCGGCACGGTTCCAGTCGCCCAGGACGGCCAGCAACTGGAACAGGAAAACACGATGGCCCGCATTGGCGGGGTCCTTGCGCACCTGCTCCTGGAGCTGCGCCAGGGATTCGTCGAGACTGCCGTCGCGTAAACTCTGCTCCGCAAACATGGCGAGCCCTCCCCAGGCTGTCGATCATGCACGGCCGCGCCAAGCGCGCCACGCGATTCGGGAGTAACAGCAGCCGGCGGATGGGAGCCGGCGACGACCTCGGTCCTCGTACCGAACTCAAGCCGCCGGACTGCTGTTTGCCCCCAACGCACCGATCTTCGAGAACGGCTTCGCCGTCCCCGCGACCGGTTATCATGTCTTCAAACCTCGACGTTCTCGGCGATGTTCCAGCCCATCGGGATCGCTCCGCCGTCTTTCGACCCGTCGTCCTTTTGCGGCTGGTACTCGTACCCCACCTTGGCGAAGTTCAGGGTGCAGCTCTCCGTAAGGCGATCCTCGCCACCGCTGCCGCCGGTCGAGACCGAGGAAATGATCAGTTCCTCCAGCTTGATCTTGATGTACTCGAGCGGTTTTTCGCCGGCCTTGCGCACGGTCAGAAGCGCCTCCTTGAAGTGCTTGCCGTTGCAGCAGTACTTCAAGAGGTTGGGCGACGACTTGTCGACCCACTTCGTGATCGAGATGTCCTGGACGTTGACCTTGCCGGCGCCGCCGCCGCCGCCCATGTGGGTCGACCCGCTCTGCGACAGACCCCAACTCCACGCGAGTACGTCGATCTCACCCTTGTGGTCGGCGTCCCGCGACTCACCGTCCACACCATCGATCTTCAAGAACATGTCTACAGCCATCGCCCGTTCCTTTCCGGTTTCAAAGTATTGCGTAGCCTTCCTGTTGGTCCTGCGGCTTACCTAAAGTTTCCGTGCCCCTCTGTTCGCCGCCGCCCGGGTCTAACTTTTTCGGGCAGGGCTACCCTCGACCGACCGTCAAGCGGCCTTGGCCGAGGGCAATTTCGAGACCAACCGTAACGACACCGTGAGCCCCTCAAGTTGATAATGAGGCCTGAGATAGAATCTCGAGGTGTAGTAGCCAGGATTGCCCTCGACCTCCTCGACGACCACCTCAGCCGCGGCAAGCGGCTTCCGGGCCTTCGTGTCCTCGCTCGAATTGGCCGGATCGCCGTCCACGTAGTTAAGGATCCAGTTGTTGAGCCAGGTCTGCATATCGGCACGTTCTTTGAACGAGCCGATCTTGTCCCGGACGATGCACTTGAGGTAGTGAGCGAAGCGGCAGGTCGCAAAAAGATACGGCAGTCGCGCCGCCAGGTTCGCATTGGACGTGGCGTCCGGGTCGTCGTACTCCGCCGGCTTCTGTAGCGACTGGGCGCCGATGAACGCGGCAAAGTCGGAGTTCTTCTTGTGAATCAAGGGCATGAATCCGTTTTGCGCGAGCTCCGCCTCGCGCCGGTCGCTGATCGCGATCTCGGTCGGACACTTCATGTCGACGCCGCCGTCGTCGCTCGGGAAGGTGTGGGTCGGCAGACCCTCCACGGAGCCGCCGGATTCGATGCCCCGGATCCGCGAGCACCAGCCATACAGCTTGAACGACTTGTTGATGTTCGTCGCCATGGCATAGGCGGAGTTGGCCCAGGTGTACTTCTGGTGGTCGGCGCCCTCGGCATCTTCTTCGAAATCGAACTCCTCGACCGGGTCGGTCTTCGCGCCATAGGGCAATCGGGCCAGGAACCGCGGCATGGCGAACCCGATATAGCGGGAATCCTCTGATTCGCGCAACGAGCGCCAGGACGCGTACTCCGCCGTCTGGAAGATCTTGGTCAGATCCCGCGGGTTGGTCAGCTCCTGCCAGCTATCCATCTGCAGGAGCGAGGGCGCGGCTCCGGTGATGAAGGGCGCGTGGGCTGCGGCACAGACCTGGCCCATCTCGTTCAGGAGCTCGATGTCGGGCGGACTGTGATCGAAGTGGTAGTCGCCGACCAGACAGCCATAGGGCTCGCCGCCGAACTGGCCGTACTCCTCCTCGTAGACCTTCTTGAAGATCGGGCTCTGATCCCAAGCCGTGCCCTTGAACTTCTTCAAGGTCTTGTGCAGATCCTTCTTGGAGATGTTGAAGACGCGGATCTTGAGCATCTCGTCGGTTTCGGTGTTGTTGACCATGTAATGCAGGCCGCGCCAGGCACCTTCGAGCTTCTGGAAATCCTCGTGGTGCAGGATCAGGTTGACCTGCTCGGTCAGCTTCCGGTCGATCTCGGCGATGATCGCTTCGATCGAATTTACGGTGTCGCTCGAAACCACCGTCGAATCGGCGAGGACGTATTCCGCCAGGGTCTGCACGGCGGTCTCGACCGCTTCCTTGGTGCGGTCCGACTTGGGCCGGAATTCCTTGGTCAGCAGCGTGCTGAATTCGTCGGCCTCGATCGTTTCGGCTTCGGCCTGCACTTGTTTTTCCGTATCAACGTCAGCCATCTGAACCCTCCTCCGTCGCAGCCTCTTCTTCGGGCTTCGGCGCCGATACCAATGATTGCAGCAAGGCCGGATCCTGCATGACCTTGGCAATCAGCTCCTCGGCGCCGGTCTTGCCGTCCATATAGGTCACCAAGTTCGAAAGCTGGGTCCGTGCCTCGAGCAGCTTGCGCAGCGCCCCCACCTTGCGAGCTACGGCGGCGGGCGAGAAATCGTCCATGCTCTCGAAGGTGATGTCGAGATTCAGGTTGCCGTCGCCCGTCAGCGTATTTGGCACCTGAAAAGCGACACGAGGTTTCATCGCCTTCAAGCGGTCGTTGAAATTGTCGACGTCGATCTCCAGGGCCTTACGATCGGCGACGGCGGGCAGGGCCTCCTCCGGCTTGCCCGACAGATCGGCCAACACGCCCATCACGAAGGGCAGCTGGACCTTCTTTTCCGCGCCGTAGAGCTCTACGTCGTATTCGATCTGTACGCGCGGTGCTCGGTTCCGCGCTATGAACTTCTGACTACTCTGCTTTGCCATGTTGGCCGCCTCCTTTGTCTATGAGGCCGCGCGTCAAGCGGTCCCACCTTCCTGCCACTATCCGATTATCCAATTCCGAATCCTACTCCTAAACGTCGTCGCTGTCAGCGCCCCGGATGTTCTCGGCCTGCGCCACGCCGTCGGGAACCAAGTCGCGCAGGATTTCCATGAAGTCCTTCGACACCAGCCGTCTGGCCCGCCGCAGGAGTACCGGAACCGGGCTGGAAGGCTCGTTGCGCTCGTAGTACTCGCAGATCTTGTCGAGCGCCCGGACCACATCGTCGCGGCTGGCGATCCGTCCACCCAGCGCAACCCCGGCCGCACCGCCCGAAGGCTCCGTGCCATCATCCATAGCGCCATTCCCGTCGGACTCTTGGCCATCCTGCGCCGCAGCCGGATCGCCCGCCCCGCGCTCCGACAGCTTCTCGCCGAGAACGCGCTGAGTGGCCTTGAGGATGTTTCTCAGGTCGGCCAAGTTCGGTGCATTTTCCGACCCGACCTTGTCGGTTACGAAGTTCTCGATCGTTTCGGCCCGTTCCTCTGCCTCCCTAGACGCCGCCGCAGTCGCCTGCAACCCCTCCAGTTCGCATTCCTTGAAGGCCGCGTTGATCGCCGACATTTCGGGCAGCTCGCCGCCCGAGGAGTCCGCCGGCGCGATTTCACCGTTGGCCACGGCGATGTCTCTGTAGCTGAACCGGCCAAAGCTTCGCGAGCTCACCAAGGGCGCCTCGCGCAGGGCACGCAGCACGGTATCCGCGTCGCACAGCGACATGATGGTGTTGACCCGCAAGGTTGGATCGTTGTCGTCTTCCGGGTCCAGCTGCGGGTAGACCGTGTCCCAGTATCGTTCGAGAGTTTGGCCGATCAAATTCAAGCTGTCGTTCAGGCCGACTAGGCCTTCCGTATCCAGCTGTGCCCTGGTTAGGTAGCTCAGAACGCGCAGATCCTTGGTGCGCGAGAGCAGTTGGACCGCTTGTTCCTGTACCTTTTGCCAGTTCGGGCCCTCTGCCGGCACGGTGGTGTCGCCCATCGTCTGCTCGGGCTTGCCCCGCGTCGCGCGTTCCAGTTCCC
Organism: Rhodospirillales bacterium; assembly: GCA_029859805.1. Lineage (GTDB taxonomy): Bacteria > Pseudomonadota > Alphaproteobacteria > Kiloniellales > JAKSDN01 > CAMYKD01. The sequence goes on from JAOUCL010000013.1 coordinate 31,289, forward strand.
CGAACTCGGCGTCGTATTCGAGATCCTCGCCGCACGGAAGGTCCTCGGAGATCTCCTGAAGCAATGTTTCGACGTCGATCCGGGCCATACCCTATAGCACCTCCGACATTACGGTCGCGCCGCGAACCCTATCGAGCCTGCCCTGAGCCGGGTGTGACATTTCCCACAGGCGTCCCGCGGCGCATCCGCCAAGGCCCTCGCCGTCGATCAGCTCCACGTTCGCGCCGGATGCGGCCTCGCGGGCGAGCGAACCGCCGGCTATCAACGGAGCCCACAGTCCTGCTTCTGTTGGCTGTGCTCCGGGCGCAACATGCATTCGCCCGACCTCGGTGACACCAGGCACCATACCCATCCCCCAATATAACGGTACGGTTCGCGCAAGCTGTGACGCTTGCCACGCAGAAGATTACTAACATCTACCGGATCAAATTCTTGCCCTCCCTGAGCCGTCCGATCCTCTGGGCGCCATTATTTGAACTTCGGACTGCGCCCGATTTGTCCATTATGTTCCCACACTTCCCGGCTAGTCCGCAAGCTGATTTAACTTAACGCCCGGTTTTTGTTGTGGAATTAGTCGGCCATTTGGGTGATTGGGCGCGAATACGCTGATCGGGCAAGAATTACGATCGGAATGGCGATGAAACGCCATTGGCCCGGAAGGTGTCCGCCGGCCTTAACCGGACAACCTCCACGGACCCCGTTGAACGGGCGCGCCGAATTCGGGGCCGCGACGAGCGAAAGGGTCGAACGTTCGAACTGCGCGGGATGCGGACGATGCCCCGCCCAGGCCCCGATGGAGCGATTCCAATTCTGCGATGCGACGGAACAGGTAAATCCACGGAACAGTTAGACAGACAGAGGCAATTTTGCTTAAGGTGGTTGTGGGCATTTCCGAGATCATCTCATGGGGAACGGCGTACATGGCGCTGGGTGTCGTCCAACATACAAATGAGTACAATAATCGCACTGGCACGAGAGCAGGTACGCTGGCGCGAGGATTCAGGCTCTGCAACAGTGAGTAGATCGGATCCAATTCCTGGGCCGGCGGACCACTTCCGTTGGCGGTCCGCGAGCTGCAGTCATGTCGGAACCGTGCGGAAGGTTAACGAAGACGCCTGTCTGGAGCGCCCGGACATCGGACTGTGGGTCGTCGCCGACGGCATGGGCGGGCATCGTGCCGGCGACGTCGCGAGCGAAACGGTCGTAGAATCATTGCGCGGCGCGGTCAATCCAGTAAGCCGCGAATCCCTTCTGTTGGACCTTCAGCAGCGTCTGAAGTCGAGCCATGAGCGGCTTCAACGGCTGGCGGCCGAGAGTCCGGACCGCGGGGTCATCGGAACCACCGTAGCGGTTCTCGTCGGCTATCAGCGCCAGGCGATCTGCCTCTGGGTCGGCGACAGCCGAATCTACCTGTGTCGGGACCGGCAATTCCGGCAGCTCACACGGGACCACTCGCAGGTCGAGGAGCTGGTAAAGCTTGGGCTTCTCGACCGCGAAGAGGCCGAGTCGCATCCGGCCAGCAATGTCATCACCCGGGCCGTCGGCGCCACGGACGATCTCAAGATCGACATGATCTCGGGCGACCTGCACGACGGGGACATCTACCTGATCTGCAGCGACGGACTGAACAAAGAGGTTCCCGACGCCGAAATCGGGCAAATCCTGCAAAGCGGGAGCTGCGAAGACTCGGCCCGGGCATTGATCGATCGCGCCCTTGACTATGGCGCGCGCGACAATGTCACGGCTATTGTCGTACAGGTGGTGGAACAAGATGGCTCTCCGGCATACTAGCACCGACGCATTCTCACATGCGCGCCACGGAGAGGGCGGTCGAACAATCCATGTTTGAACAGATTGGGCGTTACGAGATCCTGGAGCTGATCGGCGAGGGCTCGATGGCCGAGGTCTACAAGGCCTACGATCCCGAGATCGACCGTACGCTCGCCTTGAAGATCCTCAAGCAGGAGTGGTGCCTGGATGAGGAATACGTTGGTCGCTTCATACGCGAGGCCAAAGCGGCCGGCGCCTTTTCCCACCCCAACATCGTTACCGTTTACGACATCGGAAAGGTCGAGAACCGGCCGTACATCATCATCGAGCTGATCAACGGGGCACCTTTGGGAGATTCGATGATACCCGGAAAGCCCCTGCCGTTGAAGCAGGTGCTGTCCATTGGCATTCAGATGGCCGATGCCCTGGATTTCGCGCACCGCCACGGCGTCGTCCACCGCGACGTCAAACCCGCCAATATCCTCGTCTTGGCCAACAGCGAGACCATCAAGATCGCGGATTTCGGGATCGCCCACATGGACGACCCGAACTCCGCCCAGCAGACCCAGGTCGGCGCCGTGCTGGGAACGCCGCAGTACATGTCGCCCGAGCAGGTGATGGGGCAAAAGGTCGACGGACGGTCCGACCTGTTTTCCCTTGGCGTCATCCTCTACCAGCTTTGTACCGGGCAGCGGCCGTTCGACGGCGATACCATGGCAACGCTGCTGTACAAGATCACCAAGGAGGACCCGCCGCCGATCGCACAGCTCGACGCCGGCACGCCGGCGGGCCTGCAGCATATCGTCGGCAAGCTGCTGGCCAAGGCGCCCGAGCGGCGCTTCCAGAGCGGCGAGGAACTGGCCAAGGCGCTGAGACACGAGCTGAAGGCGCTGCAAGAGCTTTCGCAGGACGCCGACAAGCAGCGCTACATCCCGATCCGGGTCCGCTCGGCCCTGCTGATGGGCACACTGGTGGCGCTGACCATGGCGGTCAGCGTCTTCTTTATCGAAGACAAGCAGAACGAGGCCCTGACCCGCTTTGCGATCGATTCCGGCGCCTCGTTGGCAAAATTCATCGCGACCGAGACCGCCGTGCCGGTGCTCAGCCAAGACTGGGTGTCGATCGAGATCGACATCCAGGAGGCATCCCAGCGCCAGACCTTCGAGTACCTGTTCGTGCTCGACCACCAAGGGATCGTAAGAGGCGCCAGCGATGATGCCCTACTGGGCAAGACCTACAGCGAACCGGAGATCAAGGAGACGTTGTTCGACGACGGCAGCGTACGGGCCGTGGTGGTCGGCCAGTCCGGCGGCGCGGCGGTGCTGGATTTCGACACGCCGATTGTGTTCCAGGGCAAAGAGGTGGGACGAATCCGTCTGGGTCTGCTACAAACCTCGCTGCAGGAGGTCGTAGACATCACCCGAATCCTGCTGATCGCCTTGTCAGCCGTGACCGTCCTGGCGGTGGGTATCGGGTCTTATGTCCTCGCCCGGCTCTTGTCACGGCCGATCAAGGCATTGCGCACGGCACTCAACGAGATCCGAGACGGGAACATGGATTGTCGGATCTCCGAGGAAAGACACGACGAACTCGGCGAGGTGTTTGCGGAGTTCAACAAGATGGCCGCCTCGCTGGAGGCACGGAACAACAGCGACCTCATGGAGACCGATGTCAGCGAACCCAAGACGACCGATGTCGGCGAACCCGCAGCAACCGATGTCAGCGAACCCGCGGCAACCGATGCCAGTGAACCGACGACGACTTAGGAGCCGTTTGCTGCTGCTCGGCTTGGCGGCGGGCTTGGCCTGGGGCTGTGCACCTTCGACCGACAGCCGAGTGGTCGCCAGGAGCAGCGATTTCGTCGTGGTCTCCACAGGCTCCAAGACGACGCTCCGCTCGCTGGCGCGCGCATACCTCGGCGACGAATCCCTTTACCGGATCATTGCCGATTTCAACGACGTCTCCCGGGTGCGCGGCGGACAGGAACTCGTCATACCCCTGAAGCCGGCGAACCGCGCAGCGGTCTATCCGAACGGCTATCAGGTTGTGCCGATCCTGACCTATCACCGCTTTGCGCCGAAAGGACAGGGCTGCGACAAGCTGGCCGTGGACGCGCGTTCCTTTGCCAAGCAGCTGGCTTATCTTCGCGACAATCACTATTCGGTCATCACTTTCTCGCAGTTGGCCGATTTCATCGAGGGCAAGGCCGCCATTCCGCCCAAATCCGTCATCCTGACGATCGACGACGGCTACAGATCGGCCTACGATGTCGCCTACCCCGTCCTGCGCAGGTACGGGCAAAAGGCGACCATCTTCGTCTATTCCGATTTCATCGGCGCCGGAGCCGGGTTGACCTGGGCGCAAATGAAGGAAATGGTCGCTTCCCGGCTGATCGACATACAACCGCATTCGAAGACCCATAGCGATTTGACCATTCGGCTGGAGGGCGAGAGCGAAAAGGCCTACAGGGAGCGGATCCGCGAGGAGGTTCGCCATCCTTCCAAGGCGATAGAACGGAATCTTGGGCTGCCGATCCATACCTTTTCCTACCCTTATGGCGCGGAAAACGACGCGGTACTCGCCATCGTCGAAGCGGCGGACTTCAGGTTGGGCACCACGGTGACCCGCGGCAGCAACCCGTCCTTTGCCCACCCCTTGGCCCTGCGGCGCACGCAGATCTACTGCGACGATGACATAAAGACCTTTGCCAAACGATTGGACGTGTTCAAGAATGTTGCCTTGAAATGATCGTATTGCGCCACCACGCCCTTGCAGTCCCTCTGCTGTGCTTCGTTACGGCGGCCTGTACGTCGCCGATGATCTCGATGACGCCGGCGCAGCAGCCGGACAAGGCCGCTTTCTCCGCCCGCAAGACCACGGCCGAGAAACTGACCAACCGCGGCGAATTGGCCGAGGCCGTGGTGCAGTGGAAAGTCCTGGAAACGATTGCCGGACACGATCCGGAGCTCGCCCGAAAACGCCGAGCCGTGGAAGCCGAGGCCAAACGCAGGGCCGAAACGCATTTCGATAAAGCGACCACGGCGCTCGCCAAGCGGCGCACCAAGGAGGCGCGGCGTGAATTTCTCACCGCCCTGGCGTTCGACCCGACGCACCGGGACGCCATCGAGCAACTCAGAAAGTTGGAGGTGAAGCAGGTTCGCCTGGACCGGCCCAGGGTCGCCTCGCCCATGCCGAGGATAGCGAATAGGAAGAAGACCGCCGCCGTGGCCAACGCAGAGGCCTCGACCAAGAAGACGCCGGCTCCGGCGAAGAAGGCACCCGCTCCGCAACCCAAGCCGCAGGAGGCCAAGAAGCCGGAGAGCGAGTCGCTGGAGCGGGCCGTCGATCTCGCCAAGCAAGGGGCCTATCTGGCGTCGATCCCGTACTTCAGGACTCACCTGACCCAATTTCCGGCGGACGATAAAGCGACGACACTACTTGCCACCTCGCACCGGGAGGTCGGCATCGCCTTGTACAACAACGGCAAGCTAAGGGAGTCGGTGAGCCATCTCGAGGCATCGGCCAACTATGGGAAGCAAGCCGACGGGGTGGTCAAGGCGGCGCTCACCGACGCGAAGAGTCGTTTGGCGCAGCAGGCCTACGAGAAAGGCGTCAGGGTCTTCCGGCAGGACATCGCTCAGGCGATCGCCCTTTGGGAACAGTCGCTGTCCTACGACCCGGCTCATATCAAGGCAAGGTCCTATTTGGACCGCGCCTACAAGATCCAGCAGACGTTGAACTCTCTGACGCAATGACAGCTGTACTCATTTACTCATTCATCCCAAAGGTCGTTGATGTCGACCCCTGGTATCAATCATTAGTCGGGATCTTCTTTAGACGATCTTGGATCTGCAGGGAGCGGATTCGCTGAATCTTCGACGGCTCGTGATCGGGATTTACCTCCAGCGCCTTGTCGAACCGATCTATCGCCTCGACCAACTCCTGCCGTGAGAACGACTCCATACCCTGTTTGTAATAGATATCAACCACTTCTGGTTTTATCTTGTTGAGCGCGTCCAGGGCGGGTCCGTAATCGGGAGAAATAGCGATCGCCTTTCCATAGGTGGCAAAGGCTTCGATGGGCTGGTTGGCGTTTTGATACTCCTGGCCGCGTTTATAGAAAACCTCTGCCTTGCCGAGACGCTCGCTCGTGGCCAGTCGCTCTCGAATCTCCGAATTCTCAGGATCGAGTTTGAGGGCCAGTTCGAGAGACTTGCGCTCTTCGTCCAAGCGTCCATCGCTGCGCGACTGGTCCGCATCGATCAAGAATTTGTCCCTCAGCCGGTCCCGAATTCCGGCGTTCTGGGGATCGATTTGGAGGGCCGTCATGAGGAGTTCCAGCTCTTCGTCGTTCCGGCCTTCGTTGCGCGCCTGATCGGCCCGGGCCATATAGTTAGCCACTTGGGTCGTCCTGATCTCCGGGTTCTGGGGATCCAATTCGGCGGCTCGTTTCAGGGCCCCCCCTGCCCGATCATATTGCTCTTGCGTGGTAAGCTGACCGGCAAGCGTGATGTAGTTTGCCGCCGCTATCTTCGGCATCATTTCGTCGTCCTGAAACTGCAGAATCCCCTCTTCCAAGACGTTGGCCGCACCCTCGAAATCACCCGCGGAAGCCCTTTCCTGGGCGTTGTCCATGATGGTTTGGACGCGATCTACATTCAATTCCTGGATCTTGAAGTCCTCGCTATCCGTCTCGGCATCTCCCCCGCCGTTTTCCGTCGGTGTCGGGATTGCCTTTTCGTCAGCGTCGCCGGGCGTCTGGCTCTCGTCATCGCCGGGCGCCGCGGGCACTATTGCCTCCTGCAGACCAGGCTCGGTTTCGGGCGGAAGCTCCTGCTCGGGAATGCTGGGCATATCCAACGGCTCTTTGCCCGGCACCTTTATTACCTGTCCCACCTTGATCTGGCTGGGATTGTCCAACTCGTTGTAGCGCGCGAGCGCATAGAACTTCAAAGCACCGCCAAGGTACTGCTTGGCCACACTGGAGAGGGATTCACCGGACTTCATCTTGTAGATAAAATACTCCGTGCCGAGCAACACTTTCGGATCCGTGTCGATCTGCTCCAGCAGACCCTTGGTGGGGTTGGTGTAGCGTCCGCCAGGATCCTCCGCCAGGTAGGCCAGCAGCTCCGCCTTGGCCTGCCCCGCCTCGCCGACCTCCAAGAGCGAAATGGACTTGAGATAGCGCTCCTTGGGCGCCAAGCCCGGCTCGGGCTTAAAGAGCAGCGCCTGTTGCTGGTCCTGGGGCGACTGGCCGGACATCCCTTGGCCGGCGGAATCGCCGGTCGTTATACAGCCGGCGAGTGAAAGCAGCAGCACCGCCGAGAAGAAATAGCCTATTAGCCGCATAACCTCGCAACTCCCTGAGTCCATGCCA
>JAOUCL010000120.1 GCA_029859805.1 Rhodospirillales bacterium
GTGGGCTGAATTAAGTATACTGTCCCTTTTTTCGCCTGGGGACTGTGGGCCTGTTGAAGACGCCGGTATTTTCCGGGGCGGATAATTTCCTCACGTGCGAGCGGCCTTGGCGCTACAGTTTACGCCGGGACGCCGTGGCGTCCGGGTGCCCCCGCGGCGATGAGACAGGAAGCAGCGACGATGGCTTTTCCGCACCTTCGGGGCCTGGCCGTGCGGCTGGCCGGGCTGGTTCTGGCGATGGCGGCGCTTAGCGCGCGCGCCGCCGAGCTGCCGATGATCGACGCCCACAGCCAGGTCGACCAGCATGTCCCGCTCGAGGAGATCATCGGCCTGATGGACGAGGCCGGTGTCGCGCGCACGATTCTCTCGCAAAGAGCACGGACCCGTCCCGAGGACCTGATCGCGTTCGCCCAGCGCCATCCCGAGCGGATCACACCCGCGGTGCGGACCAAGGGGCAGCGCGTGCGGGAGGTCAAGGAGCTGGTGCGGCGCTATGCCTACGGCGCGATGGCCGAGGTCTTGATGTGGCACCGGGAAAAGACCCGCCGCACGGTCACCACCAGGTCCGGCGAGACGCGTTCGCCGCCCCAGGTCGTGAGGCCGCCGGACCACCCGAAATCGCAGAAGCTGCTTGCCATCGCCCGCCGCAACGACTGGCCCTTCATCCCGCACATCGAGTTCGGCTCCGCCGGCGCCGACGCCGCCCCCTTCATGGCCCAGCTCGAGTCGATGCTGCGCCAAAACCGCGATCTCCCGTTCGTGCTCATCCACATGGGCATGCTGGAGCGCGGCGAGGTCGAGCGCCTGATCGAGACGCATCCGAACATCCACTTCATTCCGGCCCACAGCGACCCGATAAGCGTCGAGCGGTCCGACAGCCCGTTCACCAGGATGTTCGAGGGCAGGTCGCTGACCGCCGCGTGGAAAGCCTTGATCGTCGCTCACCCGGAGCGCTTCGTCCTCGGCTTCGACAACGTGTTCGAGAACCATTGGCGCAAGCGCTATGTCAAGCAGGCCGCGATCTGGCGCAAGGCCTTGCTCGAGCTGCCGCCCGATGTCGCCCATGCCGTGGCGCACCGCAACGCCGAACGGCTGTGGCGGCTACCGGCCTTGGAATAGACACCCCGGCAAACGCCGAAACGGGCGGCCGTTGGACCGACCTTCGACCGCAAGCCTCCACGCCGCCGCCCTCCAGCGCATCGCGCGCGCCTTGGAGAGCGTTGAAGGCGGTCAGGTCGAGGTTGCGCAGCACGGCCACGACCTCGGCCTTGGCCGAGGGCAGCTGGGCATACTTCGCCGCGGGGATCGCGGCATAGACGTACTTGCCGGCAGTCAGGAAGGCTCTCTGGCCGGGGGTCTCGGCCTCGCCGAACCAGCTGGAGCTGGCGCAGGCGACCACGAGCAGGGCCGCGCAGGCGGCCGCGAGGGTCTTGAGCTTCAAGGGTGCACCTCCTTCTTGGGGGTGAGCGCGACCGGCCGCTGGCCCAGGACCATGCCGACCAGCCAGACGATCCCGGCGACGATCATGGAGATGACCGCCTCGGCCTCGCCGGCGGGGATCTCGAAGCCGAGCGTCGCCAGCTTGGCGACGACCCAGCCCACGCCATAGGACACCGGCATGGACCAGAAGCGCTTGGATTTCAGGAAGAAGACGGGTTCCATCCGACCGGCTCCACGTGGTTGCGGTGCCGGCCAAGCTATGGGGATCTGCCCGCGGCGATCAGACGGAACTAGTTCCGGGAGGGGCTGCGCAAAGGCCTGGCGCCATGGTTGGGCGGCGCCCGGCGCTTGTCAATCGTTCGGCTCTATTGGCGGTCCCCTGCAGACCAGTTGGCGGGCGGGTGCGAACGGGTGAAGTTAGCCAAGACCGGTCATTCCTGATCCGCGATCCGCCTGATCAGCGCCATCCTTCTGGAGCAGAACGATGAATGGGCAGTCCAGAGGGCACGATGCATGACCCTGGAAACCATTGTGCCAGTGAGCGACAATGCCCTCGTCAAGCTGCCTCGCGCGGCCGCTTGAGACATCCAGCTCAAGCCACCGGATGTACGCCTCGCTTCCACGACGCCGAACTACTTGAGATCACCCTCTCCAGCAATAGGCAGAGCACTCTGCGAATTCACGCTTGGGTGATGACGGACGAGGTGGACTCTCAAGGCTATTTCGTGCAGGACAAGCACGTCGTCGTGACGGTCACCCTCGATCAAGTCACGCATGTTGCCCTTTCGGACTTCCACCTGAAGGGAATCATTTTCGATCTGAGGATTACGAGGATAGACGACGCCTATCAGATCAGTTGGACAGGGTCGTATGGAGTCGAGGGTACTTTGCGTGCGAAACAGGTGAGCTTCGATCTTTGTGCCGGAAAACCCTGAAAAAGCACAAGATTCTAAAGATATGGAATCGTTCATGACGTCAGACGGAATGTCTCATTTGGGTGATCTTCACCCGTCGCAGCGTCGACCGCCGATGGTTGGTAGCTGAGGGTCAAGCGGAAGAACCGTGCCAGAAAACCTACCTTCCCGGCCTAGTTTCGGCAGGGTCTCAAACCGAGACACTCCCCGTCGCTCGGGCCCTTACGCCAGATGGCAGGCGGCCTCGCGATCCCCGTCCCGCGGCATCAGGGCCGGCGCCTCGGCACGGCAGCGCGCCTCGGCGAGCGGGCAGCGCGGGGCGAAGGGGCAGCCGACCTCCAGCCGATCTTGGGCCAGGGGCTCCAGGCCCGGCGCTTCCCCGGCGATCGTGGCGCGCCGCCGCCGGGCCCGGCCGACCCGGGGCACCGCCTCCAGAAGCGCTTTCGTATAGGGGTGGAGAGGATCGGCGAAGACGGCGCTTGTCGGGCCCTGCTCGACGATCCGGCCCAGGTACATCACCGCGACCTCCTCGGCGACGTGGCGCACCACCGCGAGGTCGTGGCTGATCAAGAGGTAGCTCAGGCCGAGGCGCTCCTGCAGGTCGGCCAGCAGGTTGAGGACCTGGGCCTGGACCGACACGTCCAATGCCGAGACCGGCTCGTCGGCGACGATCAGCTCGGGCCGGGTGATGAGCGCGCGGGCGATCGCGATGCGCTGGCGCTGGCCGCCGGAGAACTCGTGCGGGAACTTCTCTTGGTCGCCCGCCTTGAGGCCGACCGAGGCCAGGGCCTCGGCGATCCGGTCGCGGCGCTCGCCCCGGTCGCGGACCGTCTCCAGCGCGTCGAGCGGCTCGGCGACGATCCAGCCGACCTTGCGGCGCGGGTCGAGCGATCCATAGGGGTCCTGGAAGACCATCTGGACGTGGCGGCGCATGGCCCTGAGCTCCCCCGGCGGCAGGGCGAAGAGGTCGCGGCCGAGCAGCCGCACCCTGCCCGCATTCGGCCTCTCGAGGGCCAGCACCGTGCGCGCCAGGGTCGACTTGCCGCAGCCGGATTCGCCGACCACCGCGACGCTCTGCCCGGCCCCGACCGCGAGGTCGACCCCGTGCAGGGCGCGCAGGCGCGGCGCCGGCGCCAGCAGACGCCGCCGGGGCAAGACGTAGTCGCGGACGATGCCGTCGACTTCGAGGAAAGGCTCGGCGGCGCTCATGAAGCCTCGTCCCCTTCCGGGACCGGGTGGTGGCAGGCGGCGACATGGCCCGGGACGATCACGGCCTCCGGCGGCGCCTCCCGCCGGCAGATGTCGTCGGCCCGCGGGCAGCGCGCGGCGAAGACGCAGCCGGCGGGAAGATCGGCGGGATCCGGCACCTGCCCCGGGATCGTCGCCAGACGCGTCCGCCCAGGGCCCAGGCTGGAGCCCCCCGGAGCCTCTTCCACCGCGCCGGGCTGGGCCGCGAAGAGGCCGCGCGTATAGGGGTGGGACATGCGCCGGAAAACCTCTTCGGTCGCGCCCCGCTCGACGACGCGCCCGGCGTACATGACGATCATCTCCTCCGTGTTCTCCCAGACCACGCCCAAATCGTGGGTGATCAGCATGAGCGCCATGCCCGCCTCGGCGACCACCTCGGCGATCAGGTCGAGGATCTGCGCCTGAATCGTGACGTCGAGCGCCGTCGTGGGCTCGTCGGCGATCAAGAGGTCGGGGCCGCAGGCCAGCGCCATGGCGATCACGACGCGCTGGCGCTGCCCGCCGGACAGCTGATGGGGGTAAAGCCCCGGGGGAAAGCGCCGCGACGGCAGCCCGACCCGCTCGAGCAGCGCCACCGCGCGGCCCTCCGCCTCGGTCCGGCCGAGACCGAGGTGCCGCCGCAGGCCCTCGGCCACTTGCACACCGATTGACTTGACCGGATTGAGCGCGGTCATGGGCTCCTGGAACACCATGGCGATCCTGCGCCCGCGGATCGCGCAGAGCGCTTTCTCGTCCAGGCCCAGCAGGTCCTCGCCGGCGAAGCGGATCCGGCCTCCCGCGCGCGCGGCCTCGGGCAACAGGCCCATGACGGCGAGCGCGGTCATCGACTTGCCGCAGCCCGACTCGCCGACGATGCCCAGGCTCCGCCCCCGCTCCAGGGCGAAGTCCACGTGATCGAGCACCCGCGCCCGGCCCCGGTCGCCCGCGATCTCGACGTTCAGGCCTTCGACTTCCAAGAGCGCCATGGCCTAGCCCGGATTTCTCACAGAAACAGGTGCATCGGCCCTGCGAATCTGAGAAGATTCTTTTGCAACAAAGAGTTACTCAGGTTCGCGAGGAAGGCCGATGCAAACAGAGTGTAGTTCAGAAGTTTTGGAATTTGAAGGCTGTGAACGTCGCCGCGTGGTTGCGGCGTTTGACGGCGGTGAGCTGACGTCGGATGCCGGGGCTTTGCTGTTGCGGCAGGCTGACCGGGTTCTTGATCTAAGCGGGCGTGTGGCGGGCTGCTTTGCCGATCACCGGAACCAGGATCTGGTGGAGCATAGCGTGCAGGCGATGGTGTGCCAGCGGATTGCCGGGATTGCGCTGGGCTATGAAGACCTCAACGATCATGACGAGCTGCGCCGGGACCCGGTTCTGGGCTTGCTGTCGGACAAGCTGGAGGGCAAGCGCAGCGACTGCGAGGCTTTGGCGGGCAAGAGCACGCTGAACCGTCTGGAGCAGGGTCGGGCCGGGGTGGTCGATCGTTACCACAAGATCAGCCACGATCCCGCGGCCTTGGAGACCCTGTTCGTGGATCTGTTCCTGGACGCCTACGAGCGGGCGCCGAAGCGGATCACCCTGGACCTGGACGCGACCGACGACCCGCTGCACGGCACCCAGGAGGGCCGGTTTTTCCACAGCTACTACGGGCACTACTGCTATCTGCCGCTGTACATTTTCTGCGGCAGGGCGCTTTTGGCAGCGAAGCTGCGGCCTTCGAACATCGATGGCGCGGCCGGCGCCAAGGAGGAGCTTGAGCGGATCGTCGGGCGGATCCGCCAGCGCTGGCCGCAGGTCAAGATCCTGGTGCGCGCCGACTCGGGCTTTGCCCGCGAGGGGCTGATGGCCTGGTGCGAGGCCAAGGGGGTGGATTATCTTTTCGGGTTGGCCAAGAACAAGCGCCTTATCGGGGAAATATCGCTGGATCTGGCCGCCGCTCGGGCGCGCTTCGAGGAGACCGGCGCGCCGGCCCGGCGCTTCAAGGACTTCAGCTATCGGACCCTCAAATCCTGGAGCCGGGCGCGGCGTGTCGTCGGCAAGGCCGAGCATCTGCCACAGGGCGCCAACCCGCGCTTCGTGGTGACCTCCCTGTCGCGCGGGGAGCACCGGGCCAAGGAGCTCTACGAGAAGCTCTACTGTGCCCGCGGCGAGATGGAAAACCGCATCAAGGAATGCCAACTCGATCTCTTCGCCGACCGCACCTCGGCCGCCACCCTGCGGGCCAACCAGCTGCGCCTGTGGTTTGCCTCCTTCGCTTACGTCCTGATGGAGGGCCTGCGCCGGATCGCGCTGCACGACAGCGTGCTGGCCGACGCCACCTGCGGCACCATCCGCCTCAAACTCTTGAAGCTCGCCGCCCGGATCACCGTCAGCGTGCGCCGGATCAAGCTCTCGATGGCCTCGGCTTGCCCTAATCAGAACATTTTCGCTCTCGCCCATCGGCACTTGAGACAAGCCGCAGCCTGAGCGCGCTCCAGCCTACCGCCCATACCCCCGCCGATGGCGGGGGTCGCCTCACCATGCTCGAAATCGGCCGCAAACGCCCTGTAGTGGCGGGCCAAGACACCTCAAGCCGGCGCAACCTGCCAACGCACCACAAACAGACCCCACGCGAGCCCAAAATCACCCTCCGAAGGCCCGAAAATCCATCGCAACGCCTATAGTGTGAGAAATCCGGGCTAGTCCTCGATACCGGAAGTTCGTGAGTCACCCCCACCCCGGCCGTTGGGTCGGTCTGCGCGGCGCCGCAATCCGCCCGAACCCGCCGAAGACGGTGTGGGAATCCCATGTGAGTGTAGTGCGTTTGTCGCCAATCTGGACGCCCCGTGCGGGCGCGCGTCATGCTCCTCCCTCGACAAGCTCGGGATGAGGAAGCTCAGGATGAAGTGCTTTGTTTGCAACGAACAGCCAGCCTCATGCTGAGCCTGTCGAAGCATGAAGGGCCGCCGCAGCAGGATGAGGGTGCTTCTCTTGCAACGAACAACCAGCCTCATGCTGAGCCTGTCGAAGCATGAGCGGCCGCCGCGGCAGATCGAGGGTCTTTGTTTGCAACGAACAACCAGCCTCATGCTGAGCCTGTCGAAGCATGAAGGGCCGCCGCAGCAGGATGAGGGTGCTTCTCTTGCAACGAACAACCATCCTCATCCCGAGCCTGTCGAAGGATGAGGTAACTCCGTCCGATTCTTCGCGAGCTGCACCAGCAGATCGAAATCGCCCTCTATGAGCGCCTCGTTCTTGGCCCGGCTCCAGCCCTTGAGCTGGCGCTCCGTGGCAATGGCATCGGTAATGCGGTCGAGATACCGAGAGTATACCAACTCAACAGGACGCCTCGACTTCGTATAGCCGCCATAGGTACCGGCATTGTGCTCGGCCACCCGTTTTTCCAGGCTGCCCCGTGTGGAGCCGACATAATACCGGCCGTCGCGACAACGCAGTATGTAGACGTATGCGCCCATCTTCGAACCGTGGCCCGCCCTCATACTTCGACAAGCTCAGCATGAGGGCTTCTTGTTTTCGCTCCAAGCACGTTTCGTTCTGGCTCTGCACTTCATCCCGAGCGTCCTTACCCTGAGCCCCTCATCCCGAGCTTGTCGAGGGACGAGGGACGAAGGGCGAGAGGCGAAGGATGAGGTGCCGCCCTCATCGCCGGCCGCCCCCGCTCACCGCACCCGGCGCAGGCGCGGGTCGAGCACGTCGCGCAGCCCGTCGCCCAGCAGGTTGAGCCCCAGCACCGTGACCGCGATCGCCGCGCCGGGGAAGATCGCGAGTTGGGGCGCCAGGTACATGAAGGTCTGGGCCTCGTTCAGCATTTTACCCCAGCTCGGGTTGGGCGGCTGGGTGCCGAGCCCGAGGTAGGAGAGGCCCGCCTCGGCCAGGATCGCCAGGGCGAACTGGATGGTCATCTGGACGATCAGGACGCTGGCGATATTTGGCAGGATGTGCTCGAGCGTGATCCTGGTCGCGCCCTTGCCGGCGACCTGGGCGGCCAGGACGAACTCCCGCTGCCACAGGCTGAGCGAGGCGCCCCGGGTCACGCGCGCGAAGACCGGCACGTTGAAGATCCCTATCGCGATGATCGAGTTGACCGCGCCGGGCCCGAGCAGCGCGGTGATCATCACCGCCGAGAGCAAGGCCGGAAAGGCAAACGCGAAGTCGTTGAAGCGCATCACGGCCTCCTCGACCCAGCCGCGCCGCGCCGCCGCCAGCGCGCCCAGCGGCACGCCCAAACCGGCGCCGATGCCGACCGCCACGAGGGACACCGCGATGGAGTTCCGCGCCCCCAGCATCATCATCGACAGCACGTCGCGGCCGAACTGGTCGGTGCCCAGCCAGTGCGCCGCCGAGGGCGGCCGGAGCTTCATCGGCACGTTGATCTCGGTCACCGCATAAGGCGTCCAGGCCAAGGAGACCAGGGCCACGCCGACCAGCGCCAGCGTGATCGCGCCGCCGATCGTGAAGCTCCGGCTCGCCAGCCCCTTCGACCAGATCTCGCTGAGCGCCTCAGAGGTCATGGGCGCCCCCGCGCAGCCTCGGGTCCAGGGCCGCGTAGGCCATGTCGACCGCGAAGTTGACGACGACCACCGTGCCGGCCAGAAGCACCACGACGTCCTTGACCACGATCAGGTCGCGCTGCGCGATCGCCTGGAAGATGAGCCGTCCCAGCCCCGGCAGATAGAAGACGTTCTCGATGATGATCGTGCCCGCCAGGAGGAACGAGAACTGCAACCCCATGATCGTGACCACGGGAATGAGCGCGTTGCGCACCGCGTGGCGCCACAGCGCCGCGCGCCGGTCGAGGCCCTTGGCCCGGGCCGTGCGCACGTAGTCCTCGCCCAGGGTCTCGAGCACCGAGGAGCGCGTCACCCGGGCCAGGATCGCGGCTTGAGGCAAGGCCAGCGCGACCGCCGGCAGCAGCAGCGTCTTCAGCGCCGGCCAGAGGCCCGCGTCCCAGCCGGCAAAGCCGCCGGCCGGCAGCCACTTGAGCTCGACGGCGAAGAGCAGGATCAGCAGGATCGCGAACCAGAAGTTCGGCACTGCGATACCGATCTGGGTGAAGCCTATAATGCCGATATCGGCCGCCCGGTTGCGGTGGGCCGCGGCTGTGACCCCCAGGGGAATCGCGATCGCCGTCGACAGCACGATGGCGATCAGCGCGAGCGGCAGACTGAGCGCGACCCGCTCGGCGATCAGCTCGCCGACGGCGACGCCGTAGGTGTAGCTCGTGCCGAGCTCGCCGGTGAGCAGGCCGCCGAGCCAGCGCAGGTAGCGCTCCGCGGCCGGCCGGTCCAGGCCCATCTCGCTGCGCAGGGCCGCCAGGGTGTCCTCGCGCGCGTTCACCCCCAGCATCACCGCCGCCGGATCGCCCGGCAGCACCTCCAGGACCAGGAAGACGACCAGCGAAGCGACCAGCAGGGTGATCGCCAGGGCCGCCAGCCTCCTGCTCAGGTAGACGGCCATGGTGCCCCGGTCCTATGCCGCCGAGCGGAGGAACCGACCCGGGCCTCGCCCTCGTTTTCCCTCTCCCTTCGGGAGAGGGCAGGGTGAGGGCCGGTTGGTTCCCTGTCGGATGGCGTCCCCCATTGCGTCGCGACTGCAATCCAAACCCACTTGCCCTCACCTTCCCGCTGCGCGGGCCCCTCCCTCTCCCGATGGGAGAGGGCGAAGCGTGGCGCCCCCTGCCGAGGGTCCGCGGGGCCGCCTACTTCCAATAGACCTCAGTCAGGTCGTTGGCCTGTACCGGGCTGTTCTCCCACAGGCCCTCGACTTTCGCGTCCCAGACCCCGTGCTTGGCCAGCTGGAACAGGAAGACGTTGACGGAGTCCTCGGCGATCGTCTTCTGCGCGTCGGCCATCAGGGCATAGCGGGCCTTGTCCTCGACCGCGGCGTTCAGCTTGGCAATCACGTCCCGGAAGGCCGCGCTCTTGTAGTTGAAGTAGTAGGTGTCGCGCGCGTAGATGCCGATGTCCATCGGCTCGGTATGGGAGACGATGGTCAGGTCGTAGTCGGTGCCGCGGAACACCTGCTCCAGCCACTGGGCCCATTCGACCGGGATGATCTCCGCCTCGATGCCGACCTGGGCCAGCTGCGCCGCGATGATCTCGCCGCCGCGCCGCGCATAGCTGGGCGGCGGCAGCTTCAGGGTCAGCTTCAGTCCCGCGCCGTGGCCCGCCTCGGCCAGCAGCGCCTTGGCCCTGGCCGGGTCGTAGGGATAGCGGCCGGTCAGGTCCACGTAGGCCGGGTGGTGCGGCGCGAAGTGGGAGCCGATCGGCGTGCCGTAGCCGAACATCGCGCCGTCGATGACGGCCTTGCGGTCGACCGCATGGGCGATGGCCCGGCGCACGCGGATGTCGTCCAGCGGCTTGCGCGTGTTGTTCATCGCCAGAATCGTCTCGCCCTCGGTCGAGCCGATCACGACCTCGAAACGGGGGTCCGCCTCGAACTGGGCCATGGTCTCGGGCGCCGGGAAGTTTGCGAAGGCGTCGACGTCGCCGGCCATCACCGCGGCGGCGGCGGCGGCCGGGTCGGGGATGATCTTGATGGTCGCGTTGGCGAGCTTGGCCGGGCTACCCCAGTAGGCCCCGTTGCGCTCCAGCTCGACCCGGTCGCCCTTGACCCAGCGCTTGAAGACGAAGGGGCCGGTGCCGACCGGCTTGGACTTGTTGTCCGCGGCGTTCTCCGGCGCGACGATCACCGCGTCGCCCCAGCCCAGGTTGAACAGGAAGTTGCCGGTCGGGCGCGCAAGGGTGATTCTCACGGTATGGGGATCCGGGGTCTCGACCTTGGCGATCGGCTCGAACAGGCCCTTCTGGGCATTCGTGCTGTCCTCGGCCGTGGCCCGGTCGAGCGAGTACTTGACATCGGCGGAATCGAACGCGCTGCCGTCGTGGAAATTGACGCCGGAACGCAGCTTGAAGATATAGGTCAGACCATCGTCGGAGACCGTCCAGCTCTCGGCGAGCGCCGGCTTGACCGCGCCGTTGCGGTCGATGCGCGTCAGGCCCTCGAAGACGTTGGCGTAGACCACCTCGTCGATGGCCGCGGCCGCGCCGGCGGTCGGGTCCAGATGCGGCGGCTCCAGCACCATGCCCAGCACCAAGCTGTCCTTGGCCGCCAGCGCCTGGCCCGCGGCCAGGGCCAGACCGGCCGCGAGCGACAGGGTCGCGAAATGTCGTTTCATGGCTTTGCCTTCCTCCCCTTCATGGGTTCGTACCTGAATCCTGCTTCCCGGGCGCGCGGTATCCGGGATAGGCGCCGAGCCCTTCGGCCTCGTAGACGCCCCTGGCGATCGCCCGGGCCGTGCAGTCTGCCGCCAACATGCCCAGTTTGGCAATGTCGCCGAGCGGATCGCCCGGCGGACCGCCCAGCGCACGAGCGCCGGTCGAGACCACGAAGACCGTGTCGCCGTCGAAGGGCGTGTGGACCGGCCGGATCGCCCGGGCGATGCCGTCTTGGGCCATGATCGCGATGCGCCCCGCCTGGGCCTTGGTCAGGACCGCGTCCGTCGCGACCACGGCCAACGTGGTGTTGGCAGCCAGGGAGCCCTCCGAACCGTAGTCCAGCTCCGGCTCCGTCAGCGGGCCGGTCGGCGGCGCCTGGCCGCCCAGCTCTTCGTTCCGCTCCAGCGCCCAGGCCCAGAAGGTCCGCGTTCCCGGCATGACGGTCGCGCCGAAGGGGTTGGCCACGGCCAGGGCGCCGACCGTAAGCTCCGTGCCGTCGCTTCCCTCGAAGACGAAGGACGCGCTGCCCAGCCCGCCCTTGACGCCGCCGGCCACCGCGCCCAGGCCGGCCCCGGCGTTGCCGAGCGCGAAGTCCGCCGCGGCGCTCTCGGCCGCGCGGGTCCCCAGCGCACGGTAGGGCGGCGTCTCGCCCCAGTCCTTGTCCCCGCCGTTCAAGAGGTCGAAAAGGATCGCCGAGGGCACGATGGGGATCACGGCGTCGCCGACCTTGAAGCCCCGCCCGCGCGCGCCGAGCCAGGACATCACGCCGCCGGCCGCGTCCAGGCCATAGGCGGAACCGCCGCTCAGCACGACGGCGTCAACCGCCTCGACCAGGCAGCTCGGGTCCAGGGCGTCCGTCTCGCGCGTCCCGGGCCCGCCGCCGCGCACGTCGACCGCCGCGGTCATGGGGCCCTCGGCGAGCACGACCGTGGTCCCGCTGCGCAGGCCCTCGTCTTCCGCGTTGCCGACCAGGACGCCGGCGACGTCGCTGATCAGGTTGCGCGGTCCGACGCGGATCACGCCGCCCTCCCCGTGAGCAGGCCGAGCGTTGCTACCGCCATGACCTTGGCCGAGGCGACCATGTCGTCGATCGCCACGTATTCGTCCGGCTGGTGCGCCAGGTCGAGGATTCCCGGGCCGTAGGCGATGCAGTCCTTCAGCTTGCCGATGCGCACGACGTGCTTCTGGTCGTAGGTGCCCGGCGAGACGACCCGCTCGGCCGGCCGGCCCAGGACCTCCTCGATCCCGGCCGCGACCGCGCGCACCACCGGCGCGTCGGCATCGGTCAGGGTCGGCGCGAACTCGAGGACGTCGCGCAGGTCGTAGGCGAAGCCCGGCCGTTCGCGGCCGAGCGCGTCCAGGATCGCCACGACCTCGGCCTTGACCTCTTTCGGGTCCTCCTCGATCAGGTAGCGCCGGTCGATCACCATGCGGCAGCTGTCGGGCACCATCGGGGCCGGCAGGCCGTCGAAGTCCTCGGCCAGGCCACCGTGCAGCGAATTGATGTTGAGGGTCGACTGGCGGGCGCCCTCGGGCACCACCGGCATGGTGGTGCGCTTGCGCGACAGCGCCGGCAGCAGCTCGCGCTCGATGCGCTCCAGAAAGGCGCCCATGTGGCGCACGGCGCAGTCCCCCAGGAAGGGCATGGAGCCGTGGGCGACCCGGCCCTTGGTCTCGATCTCGGCCCACCAGACGCCGCGGTGGCCGATGCAGACCCGGTCGACATTGAGCGGCTCGGGAATGATCACGTGGTCGACCCGCGGCCGCGAGAAGAAGCCTTGCTCGGCCAGATAGGCGACGCCGGCGAAGCCGCCGGACTCCTCGTCCACGGTGCCGGAGACCTCGATCGCCCCGGGAAAATCGAAGCCGGTCTCGAGGATCGCCTCGAGTGCGATCACCGCGGCGGCGATGCCGCCCTTCATGTCGCAGGCGCCGCGCCCATACACCTTGCCGTCGCGGACCTCGCCGGCGAAGGGATCCATGGACCAGCCCCGGCCCGGCGGCACCACGTCGATATGGCCGTTGAAGTGGACGCAAGGGCCCGGGCCCCTGCCCTCGAAGCGCGCCACCACGTTGGTCCTGGGATAGCGCGCGCTGTCGCCGACCGCCCCCTCGGCCCGGTGATAGCTGACCTCGAAGCCGCGAGCCGCGAGCCGCCGGCCGAGGAACTCGGCGCAAGGCGCATAGCCCTCGCCCGGCGGATTGACCGTGGGAAAGCCGATCAGCTCGCGGGTCAACGCGACGACTTCGTCCGTCTTATCCTCGATTCGCCTGAACAGCTCGTCGTGCATCGCGTCCCTCGCCCGAGCGGCCAACCTAGGCGAGCCGCGCGCCTGGCGTCAACGCAAGCAACGAGCCGGCAAGTGTCCCGGTTCGAATTGTGCCGTGCTGAAAGCACGAGGTGGACCACCCTGTCGGCCCATCGTCCAATTATCATCCGAAAACGGCCATCTTTCCGGTGCGATGATTGAGCCGGAGATAGCCGGGAAGAAACACTGGTCGGTCGGACGGCAACGAAGAGTGGACTATTCCATTGGCTGTGGGATTTGGGTACCGTCACCATGGATTTGGAGGTTGTTTGGGAAATGCCGGTTGAACGATTGTTAGGGCCATTATGGTGGACATTTACGTCGATGCGGACGCCTGTCCGGTCAAGGACGAAACCCTACGCGTCGCCGCCCGTCACGGTCTGAAAACCTATCTGGTCAGCGATGGCGGCATCCGCCCCGGCCAAAATCCACTCGTGGAGCTGGTCATCGTCTCCCAGGGCGCGGACGCAGCCGACGACTGGATCGCGGATCGAATTCAAGACTCCGACATCTGCATCACCAACGACATCCCGCTGGCCGCGCGCTGCCTGGAACGGGGTGCATTGGCCATCAAGCCGAATGGAGAGCCGTTTACCGAAGACGGAATCGGCATGGCGCTGGCCAACCGTGAACTCATGCAGGGCTTGCGCGAAAGCGGCAAGATCACTGGAGGACCAAAGCCGTTCAGCAAGTCCGACCGCTCGGAATTCCTCAACCGCCTGGAAACCACCGTGCAGGCGGCAAAGCGCCAAAGAGATCGACTCGAACCCGGGCATCCCTGATGGAAGCTCCGTAGCTGGGGCTAAACCGCAATTTTGGGGACACAATTTCAGTATTCTTATTAGGATTTGCGCACGCAAATATTAAAAGCTTATTAAGTATACTGTCCTCGTTATTCGTATACTGTCCCCATTATTCGATCTACTTGGCCCCGACCCGTTCGGCGCAGTCTTCGTACATCTCGCCGGCGACCTTGAGGATGGAGTGCATCTTCTCGATGGTGAGGCGCTGCGCGTGTGATGCAAGCGCGCGGCCTCGGGCGTCGCGGTCGCGCGGCAGCCCCACCATTACCTGCTCGCCCAGCGAAATGGCCTGCTCGAGCAGCGGCAAGGCCTTGGCGAAGCGCTTGGCGACGTAATGCTCGGTGGCCAGGTCGATCAAGGCCCAGTGATTTTCGGGATCGATCTGCACGGCG
>JAOUCL010000121.1 GCA_029859805.1 Rhodospirillales bacterium
GCGCCGGGGGCGTTGCGGCGCTTGCCCGATGCACGCATCGCGCTGCGCACCGCGCCTACCCGGGCGACCCGATCCGCTCCCATGAAATGAGTCATTATCTATGACCTTTGGTATAACTCTTGCACCGCGCCCGGAGACGCCATCGCTCCGATCATAAGCGGCACCTTGCCGATCGGGCCTCAGCCGAAGCGTTCCATCCGACCGCGCAGCTCCGTGGCCCAATCGTCGTCGTCCCTGCCGTCGCCTGCCAATTCTAAGCCGGGGCCCGGAATCGTGTGCTCGGCCGGGCCGGGTTCGTCCCAGACGCCCTCGGGCCGCATGAACAGAACGGGATTCTTGCCGATCGCGATCGGGTCGGGGTGCGGCTCCAGATCGCATTCGATTTCCACATATCGATGACCGGCATAGACGAAGCTGGGCGCATTCGTTCGCCGCCAACCATATCGCTCCCAGAACCGAAGCAGACGTATCTCCGCATTGCCTTGGATCTTGTGGTAGCCCTTTTGGCGGCACAGCTCGAGTACGAAC
Source organism: Rhodospirillales bacterium (assembly GCA_029859805.1). GTDB lineage: Bacteria > Pseudomonadota > Alphaproteobacteria > Kiloniellales > JAKSDN01 > CAMYKD01. The sequence goes on from JAOUCL010000121.1 coordinate 529, forward strand.
TCGATGATCCCGGCGGCCGCGACGCCCCCCCTGAACTCGCGCCTGACCGCCACGCGTTCCAGCCGCGCAAAACCGGCGAAGTACCGGATGCGTGCGGTGGCAATCGGTTCCGCGCCGCGCAAGCCGAGGATGTGCGTCGCCGCGAAGTCGTTGCCGTCGAACTCCTCGGCGTAGGAACAGTCTTGCTTGTTCAAGAAGACGGCCGCCCGCACCGCGAAGCTCTGCATCATTTCCTCGATGCTGTGGGCCACCTTTATGGTGGTACACGCCAGACCCGACAGCGGCGAGCTCTCGCTCTGCGCCGCGTTATCTATCTTCAACCTGTCCTGAGTCACGACCTTCATAGCTTTGCCCCTTTGCCGTCAGAACCTTTCTAGCTCCTATCTCCCATTGGCCCGATGCCCGTCTGGAGCGCCGGTTCTTCCCATAGTGCTCCGCGCTCGAGAGGATCCGAGCCTCGAATACCACCAAGGCCGCGGTTTCCTTGGACGCGGCAAAACCGCCCCGCGACATCGCCGGGTTGACCGACCGACCCCCGAAGCGGGCGACGCCGCGCTCAGCGACTGTTGTCAGGCAGATCATGGTCTTCCCCGATCGTCTTCGAGCTTTATTCGACGAAAAGACCCGGTTTCGCCACTGGGGAAGACTACCCACAGCTTATTAACAATTTATAACTATATATGCGAAGTTTTCGATGTTGTTAAACTTCTTACAATAAGAGATTTATTTAAAATACTGGCCATTAGTGAAGTATTGATGATTGTAATGACAGAAGATATTCACTTCAATGGATAGTTAAAATCTTGTGGAGATCCATATTCGATGGTTTTTTACATTCTAATACTAGGCGGCTCGATGATCCGCGCTCCCCATGGGGGATAGGCCTCACGACCCGGTTGCGTCCCCATTCGTCTCCTCCGCGAGGTGGCAGGCGACCTGCCGGCCGCTGGGGAGTCGCCGCAGCACCGGGGTCTCTTCGCGGCAAAGCGGCTGGGCGAGCGGGCAGCGCGGGTGGAAGCGGCAGCCCGAAGGCGGATCGATAGAGCTCGGCGGGTCGCCGGTCACCGCGGCCCGAACCTTGCCGCGGCTCTGCGGCGAGGGCACGGCGGCGAGCAGGGCCTGGGTGTAGGGGTGCAGCGGCCTGGCGAAGAGCTGCCTGCGGTGGGCGCGCTCGACGATCTGGCCGAGGTACATCACCGCGATCTCGTCGCACATGTACTGCACGACGCCGAGGTCGTGGCTGATGAACAGGTAGGTCAGGCCGAACTCGGCCTGCAGGCGGCGCAGCAGGTTGAGCACCTGCGCCTGGATCGCGACGTCGAGCGCCGAGACCGGCTCGTCGAGCACCAGCAGGTCCGGCCTCGTCGCCAGCGCCCGGGCGATCGCGATGCGCTGGCGCTGCCCGCCCGAGAACTGATGCGGGAAGAGCGCGCGCTGCTCGACGTCAGGGCCTTCGCCTGACGGCAGGCGACCGGCAGCCGCCATAAACGCCAAATCTGGGGGTATCGCGGTTTAAACTATACCTACTCGATTTCCTAGAGCAGCATCCGTTCAGTTGGAATCGCTTTCAGCGATCCAATTGAACGGATAAAGCTGCTCTACCTTTGCAGAGTCGAGCAATATCCAAAGAGATTGAACCAGATCGGTTCAATCTCTTTGGATATTGCTCTAGACAGACCAAGACCTTCATTCACGATGGCGCCAGCGTCAGACCAGAAAACAGGAGACCCTGTGCCCGCCGCCCCGATCCTCCAGCGGCGGGCTGGCCTCGCGGCAGCGCGCTTCCGCCATCGGGCAGCGCGAGGCGAAGCGGCAGCCTGGGGGCAAATTGATCGGGCTCGGCGGATCGCCTTTGAGCCGCATGCGTGAGCGCCTGTCGCGCTTGTTGCCGTGAACGGTGGGAACTGCCGCCAGAAGCGCCTTGGTGTAGGGGTGGCGGGGGTTGGTGAACAGGCTAATCCGGTCGGCCTGTTCGACAATCTGGCCCAGATACATGACCGCGATCTGATCGCAAATGTGCTGCACCACGCCAAGGTCATGGGAGATGAAAAGGTAAGTGAGACCCAGCTCGCGCTGGAGCTTCGCCATCAGATTGAGGATCTGGGCCTGAATGGCAACGTCGAGGGCGGAGACCGGCTCGTCGCAGACGATGAGGTCGGGCCGGGTCGACAGGGCCCGGGCCAGCCCGATGCGCTGTCTCTGGCCACCGGAAAACTGGTGCGGAAACAGCGCCCGCTGCTCGGGTCTTAGACCCACTTGGCCGAAGAGTTCCGCGACCATGCCGTCCCGCTCCGCAGGCTTGCCGATCTGCATGAGATCGAGCGGCTCCCGAACAACGGCCCCCGCGCGCTTGCGCGGGTCGAGCGACGAATAGGGGTCTTGGAAAATGATCTGGAACCGCCGGCGCGCAGCACGCAGCTCCTCTTTTTCGAGATCGCTGATTGCCGTGTCGCCGAGGATAACCCTGCCGTGGGTGATGGGTACCAGGCGCATGATGGCAAGCGCCGTGGTGGTCTTGCCCGAGCCGCTCTCGCCCACCACGCCGAAGGTCTTGCCCGCCGGGACGGAAAAGCTGACGCCGTCGACCGCATGAACAAGCGCCGCGCCCTTGGCAAAAAGCGTTCTACTGCCGCCGAAATGGACCTTGAGATCTTCGACCGTGAGCGCGCCGCTGGCTCGGCTTTTGGTGGAGGGAGTGGCGTCGGTCATTGGGCTCGCTCTTGTTGGGCAACCCAGCAGGCGGTCAAATGCTTATCGCCTGTGGCAAGCAATTGCGGCTCTTCCACCGAGCATTTTTCAGTGGCCTCGCCGCAGCGGGGGGCGAAGGCACAGCCTTTGCCCAGCTCCGTCAGAGCCGGCACGACCCCCGGAATTTCCATGAGCTCATGCCGCTCGACCGGTGGATCGGGTTCGAGATGGGGAACGCAGGTGATGAGACCCTTGGTATAGGGGTGCTGCGGCGCTGAAAGAACAGCATCCACGGTGCCTTTTTCCACCACACGGCCCGCATACATGACGGCCACCGCATCGGCGAGTTCGGCGATCGCCCCCATGTCATGGGTGATCAGGATGATTGCGGTTCCCGTTTCCTCCTGCAGGTCCTGCAGAAGGTCGAAGATCTGGGCCTGAACCGTTGCATCGAGCGCGGTGGTCGGTTCGTCGGCGATCAGCACCTTGGGCCGACAGGCCAGCGCCATGGCGATCATCACCCTTTGGCGCATGCCGCCCGATAATTGGTGCGGATAGGCCCTGGCGCGCCTTTCCGCTTCGGGAATATCAACGGCCTTGAGCATTTCGACCGCGCGGTCCATGGCCGCTTTCGGACTGGCATTTTCATGCAGGCGCACGCTTTCGGCGATCTGTTCGCCGACTGTAAAGACCGGATTGAGCGAGGTCATCGGCTCCTGGAATATCATGCCGATGTCCTTGCCGCGGATCTGGCGCAGGCTGTCCAGTTGCATCCCCACCAGTTCCATTCCGCCAATCTTGATCGAACCTGAAGTGACCTTGCCGGGCGGATCGGGAACCAGGCCCATGATCGACAGGGCCGTCATCGACTTGCCGCAGCCGGATTCGCCGACGATGCCGAGAATTTCACCGCTGTTGACGTCCAGAGTCACATGGTCCAGCACCCGGGCGATTCCGTAGCGGGTTTTGAAATCGACAACGATATCCTTGACGCTCAAAAGAGGATCCGTAGCCACGGCCATCACCTTTGTCGAAGCTTCGGATTGAGCGCGTCGTTCAGACCGTCACCGATCAGCGAGATGGCCAAAACCGTGAAGAAGATGGCGAATCCAGGAATGGCAACGGCAAATCCCGCGTCCAGAATATAGGGTCTGTTGGAGCCGATCACCTGCCCCCAGCTCATGGTGTTGGGATCGCTCAGCCCCAAGAAACTGAGCGCGGCTTCAAACAGGATAGCCGACCCGACCATGAGATTGGCCTGAACGATGATCGGCGGCAGGGCATTGGGCAGAATAACCCGGAAAATGAGATAGCCGTCACGGGCGCTGCCCGAGCGGGCGGCGGCAACATATTCAAGCTCGCGGATGCGCAGGAATTCCGAACGGGTGACACGGGCGACCGCGGTCCAGCTGACGACGCCGATGGCCATCGTCACGGTCAGCAGCGTGGCGCCGAACAATGCCACGATCACCATGGAAAACAGCAGCGTCGGCAGCACCTGGAAGAACTCGGTAAACCGCATCAGTGCTTCCTCGATCACGCCGCCGTAGTAACCGGCAAAGGCACCGACGGTGACTCCGATGACAACGGATATGACCGCCGCGGCCAAACCAATGGCCATCGACACCTGCCCGCCCACCATCATCGCCGCGAGAATATCACGGCCAAGATAGTCGGTGCCGAAGAGAAAGCCCTCTTCGCCGGGCGGAGAGAATGGTGCCCAGACCATTTCGAAAGGATCGGTGGTGTGGATATAGGGGCCCAGAAAGGTGAACAGGATGATGAATATCAGCAGCACGAGGCCTGCCACGGCGGCATGGTTCGCAAAGAACATGGTCGCCATCTCGGAAAGGGGATGGGTGATCTTGAGCTCCAGCGGCTCCTGACCCGTCCTGTCTTCGGTTGCTGCCGTTTCCGCCATCTGCCTGTTCCTATCCCGACTTTATTCGCGGATCGATAAACCGCAGCGTGATATCCGTTAGAATATTGAAGATGATCACGACGACCGATGAGAAGAATAGGATGCCCATAATGGTAGGCGTGTCGCGCGCCAGAATGGACTGCAGCGCCAGCGTTCCAAGCCCCGGCCAGCTGAACACGGCTTCCACGACCACAGCCCCGGAAATAACAGCCGAAAATTGCAGACCCGCCACGGTGACCACCGGTCCCAAAGCATTCCGCAGAGCGTGCTTGTAGAGGACCCCCCGCTCGGGAACGCCCTTGGCGCGCGCAGTCCGCACATAATCCGCGCCCAGAACCTCAAGCATCGATGCCCGCGCCAGCCTGCTGTAAAGCGCCAGAAAGATCGAGGCGAGTGTGATCATGGGCAAAACCAGGTGATGCAGAACGTCGAGCGTTTTCACAAAGAATCCACCTTCGACGGTCACGTCCATCATGCCCGCCACGGGAAACAGCGGAAAGATCGAGACGAAGAGAATGATCAACAGAATGCCCGTCCAGAACACCGGCGCCGCAAACCCAAAGAGTGACAGAAAGGTGACCGTGAGACTGACAGCCCCGTTGGGCTTCTTCGCGGCCAATACACCCAATAGCGTACCGGTGATGACGGCCAATATCTGCGCGGAAAAAACCAGCAACAGCGTCGCCGGCAGCTTTTCCAAGATCAGGGTCGTGACGGGCGTGTTGTAAAAATAGGAATAGCCTAGGTCGAACTGGACGACCCGCGACAGGTAGCGCCAGAGCTGGACATAAAACGGCTGATCGAGACCGTAACGGGTGCGGATTTCCTCGATAACGGACGCGTCGGCGCCACCCATGTCGCCGGCAATCGTATCGGCGATGTCTCCGGGTGCGATCGAGATGAGCGCGAAATTGAGGATCAGAACCGCGACCAGCAAGAGCAGGCCGTAACCCACTCGCTCTGCAACTGTGCTCCAAAGTCCCATGAGGCGAAACCCCACTAAGGTGGAAGCCGAAATGCTGTCCGGCCATGCTCTTTGCAAGGCCGGACAGTCGCAGGATTGGTGATCACTTCAGATAGACACGGTCGAGTGGCGCGGATGTACCCCAGATCGAATTTGGCGGATTGCCGACCTTCTTGTTCGCGACGGTGTGATAAGGACCTGCAAACAACCAGTAGATTGGCAGCTCGCCGGCCAGAATCTGCTGGAACTCGGCGTAGTATTTTTTCCGCTCGTCAAGGTCGTAGGTCGATCCGGCCAGCTTCATCAATTCGTCCACGCGGGCGTTGGAATATTGCTGCGTGTTCGACCAGATCACGCCTTTCTTGATGTTGTCGCTGTCATAGGTCCGGTGCACGCCGATGACCGGATCACCCCAGTTGAACACATTGTCCATGGTCATATCGAACTCGTGGTTGGAAATCCGCTTCGCCCATGTGGGGAAATCGGCGGAGGCGCGCACAGTGACGTCGATGCCGATTTTCTTCAGTTGCGGCTTCATATATTCGGCGTAGGGTTTGACGATCGCCCAACCGTAATCCACCGTCAGACCGAACCGCATGCCGTCCGAACCCTTGGCGTAGCCGGCGTCGTCGAGCAGCTTGTTGGCCTTGTCGAGATCAACATCATAGCCGTTCACGCTGTCGTCATAGAAGGGGCTGCCGGGGTGAATGCCGGTTTTTGCCGGCTTGGCGGTTCCCAGCATAAGGGCCTTCAAAATGAAATTGCGGTCCACTGCATAGGAAATGGCCTGACGCACGGCCTTGTCGGCGGTTTTCCCCTGCTTGGTGTTGAATGCCAACCAGACGATGGACCCGATCGCCGCGTAGCCTTCGTTGGATACGTTCAGATTGGGGTTCTTTTTCAGCCGGTTCAGGTCTCGCGGGGTTTGTTCAAAGCCCGACAGCATGAACTCGCCGCTGTCGAGAGCGATCGTGCGTGCCGAACCGTCCTTGATGATGCGCATCACGATCTTGTCCAGATAAGGACGGCCTTTGATGAAGAAATTCTCGTAACGCTCGAGAATGATGTGCTGGTCGCGCTTGAACTCGACAAGTTTGAAGGGGCCGGAGCCGACGACATTCTCGGAGTTTCGCGGGTGGGTCTTGGGGTCCTGACCGTCGCCGTAGATATGCTTCGGGATGATCGAAAGAAGTTGCGACGACATGGCCAGCAGCAGTGCCGGATGTGGCTGTGACAGTACGACGACCACAGTGTGGGCGTCGGGGGTTTTGACCTGTTCCACCGGCGCGAACATCGATTTGAACGGATGGTATGCTTTCACCGTCTCGATCGAAAAGGCCACGTCCTCGGACGTGATCGGATGGCCGTCGTGAAAGGTCGCGCCCTCGACGAGTTTGAGCGTGACCGACAGGCCATCGTGGGAGACCTCCCAGGACTTGGCGAGATAGGGCTCCGGAGTCCAGCTTTCATCATAGCGCAGGAGCGAGGCAAACAATTGAGTTCCCGGTTCGCCTGTCGCGATACCCGACTGAACCGCGGGGTTGAGGTGGCGTGGTGTGTTTTGGATGGCCTGCACCAGCGTGCCACCTCTCTTGGGTTCTTCGGCAAACGGTGCGGATGGCATGGTGGCGACAACCGTGGCGGCCAGTGCCGCACCGCCTAGAAAACGCGCGAATTTTGACATGAAGTCCTCCCCTATCCGGGTCATGTTTCTGACCGTGGAATTGCGACTGTAGCACGCTCCAATTCCACGAAAAAATATAATTTTAAGCGATACAAGGCTTATTTTTTAGTGCTTTTGCTCCCAGCCTCGTGGACAGCCAACTTCTCGAATACGCCGTCCCGGCGCAGCGACTCGCAAATTTCAATGAAAACCCGAGACATGAGAGGCCGCCGGATCCCCTTGACGGCAGCAACTCCAAATTCCGGGATTTTCACGGGCTCTGCAATCGGCAAGCACCGGTAGCCCGCGCCATGGAAATCCTCGTGACCGCTACTGATGTTCAGGATCGAAACGCCGAACCCGCCCGCGACCAGCGCCCGAACGATCTCCGAAGACCGAGAAGAATGCGCGATGTTCGGACGTATCCCAACGGCGTCGAAAATGCTGTTGAAGTATTCGCGCGTCAGCGGCAGTTCCAGCAGTACCATTGGACGCTTTGCGAGGTCATGCAGCGACACGGCGTCAGCCTGGCTCAGTGGATCCTCGCGAGAGATCAGCGCGTAGGGCCGGGCTTCGAACAATGGGTGGAATTCAAGCTCGGTGGTGACGACGTCCCGGTATGTCATGGCCAGGTCGACCTCGCCGGCGACCAACAGGTCCGTGATGGCCATCATGTCCCCTTCGCGCAGGTCGACACGCGCTTGCGGGTAGCGGTGGCTGAACGCGCGCAGGGTCAGCGGCAGGACATAGGGCGCCGCCGTCACGTAGCAACCGAGCCGCAAGAATCCGCGCGGCGAGCCGCCAAGGCTCTCAAGCTCGCTCTCGAACCGGGCGACGTGGTTCAGCATCCCCTGCATCATCGTCAATGCTTCCCGTCCCGCCGGAGTCGGCCTGATCCCCTTGGCCGGTAAACGGATAAACAGATCGACTCCCAGTTCCGCTTCAATCGAGTCGATCGCCGCGGTGATCGAGGATTGCGAGATCTTGATCTCCGCCGCCGCCGCGGCGACCGAGCCCAGGCGCCCAGCCGCGGTGGCATAGCGCAGTTGCTTGAATGTCAGATTCATCGCGATCTCCCGGGCATATGTTCGGAAAAATGCAGTGTATGGGCAAGATAAATCCATTTTTCATGGGAATTGGCAGGGTCTATCCTGCCTGCGAGCAAGACAACCGCCAGCCCGGAGAGGCATCGCATGACCGAGACCATGATCTTCCGCGCGAGAAAGATTGTCACCATGGACCCAAACCAGCCGACGGCCACCCATGTCGCGGTGCGGGAGGGGCGAATTCTCGCGGTGGGCGACGCCGATTGTGCCGCCCAATGGGGCGGCGGCACCCATGACGACCGCTTCGCCGATGCAGTGCTGATGCCAGGCTTCGTCGAAGGGCATGCGCATATGATGGCCGGCGCTATGTGGCGCTTTCCCTATGCCGGGTATCATGACCGCCTGGACCCGACCGGCCGGCTTTGGAAGGGCCAGACCACGATCGAGCAGGTGATCGCCGGGCTGAAGGCCGCGGAGGCGGGGCTACCGGACAAGGACTCACCGCTTTTCGTCTGGGGGTTCGATCCGATCTTCCTGCCAACCGAACGCCTGAACAGGCATCACCTCGACGCGGTATCCAGCGACCGCCCGGTGGTCGTCCAGCACTCCAACTTCCACCTGCTGACCGCCAATTCCACCGCACTCGCTTTGGTGCAGTATACGCGCGATACCAATGTGGACGGTGTGGCCAAGGACGAGAACGGGGAGTTGACCGGCGAGTTACAGGAGATGGCGGCAATGTTCCCGCTCCTGCGCCGTCTTGGTATTGATTTCCGCTCCACCAGCGCGCATCCGGACACCATCGCCGCCTTCGGCGCCACGGCCCGAATGGTCGGCGTGACGACCTCGACTGACCTCTTTGCGGAACTGCCGGACAGGGATGTAGAAGCGCAGCTCAAGGCCACCTCGGCCGCGGACTATCCGCTCCGAATCGTTCCGATGCTGGGCGGCATAACCCAGCCGCCGCGGGAGGTTGCGGAACGCGCGCTGGCCCTCCGCAAGCGCTCCACAGACATGCTGCGGCTCGGCGGCGTCAAGCTGGTCCTGGATGGCTCGATCCAGGGCTACACGGCACGGCTGCGCTGGCCCGGCCATGTCAACGGCGCCCCCAATGGCATCTGGGTGATCGCGCCCGACCAGGCGGAGGAAATGATCGAGGCTCTGCACGGCGCCCGCATACAAATGCACATCCATACCAATGGCGACGAAGCCAGTGAGGTTGCCATCGACGCGCTGGAGCGGGCGATGGTGCTGCATCCCTGGCGCGACCATCGCCACACGTTGCAGCATGGCCAGATGATCGACCGCGCCATGTACCGGCGCATGGCCGCGCTGGGGGTCTGCGTCAACCTGTTCGCGAACCATATCTACTATTTCGGCGAAATCCACGCGGCAAAGACCATCGGCGAGGACCGCGCCCGGCGGATGGACGCCTGCCGCACTGCGCTGGACGAGGGTGTCCGCATGACCATCCACTCCGACGCGCCGGTGACGCCGATGGGACCGCTCTTCACCGCGTGGTGCGCAGTGAACCGGCTAACGAGTTCGGGCCGAGTATTGGGACCTGAGCAGCGGATCACTGTAGATGAGGCGCTGCTCGCGATCACGCTGGGGGCCGCCTACACCCTGAAGCTCGATGGGGAGATCGGGTCAATCGAGACCGGCAAGCGCGCCGACTTCGCGATTCTGGCCGACGATCCGACAGAGGTGGACCCGGTAGCGCTCAAAGACGTGCCGGTGCTCGGCACGGTGTCCGGTGGACGGGTGTTCTTGTCGTGACCGACCCTGCGCCCCTGCCGGTGACGGTCGTCTCCGGGTACCTCGGCGCGGGCAAGACCAGTCTGATCAATCACCTGCTACGCAATGCCGGGGGGCGAAGAATCCTGGTGCTGGTGAATGATTTTGGCGAGATCAACATCGACGCGGATCTGCTGGAAAGTGCGGAAGAGGACGTCCTAACCCTATCGAACGGCTGTGTCTGCTGCTCGCTTGGCGGAGACCTCTACTATGCACTCGCCGATGCGCTCGACCGGCGGCCGCGGCCTGACTGCTTGGTGATCGAAGCAAGCGGGGTCGCGCAGCCGCAAAAGATCGCCCAGGCGGCACTTGCTGAGCCCGAAATGCGCTATTGCGGCGTGGTGACCTTGGTTGATGCTGTCAACGTCGGTTCAGTGCTGGCCGACCCGCTTATCGGCGCCCAGGTAGCGGATCAGATCACCTCGGCCGATCTGATTGTGGTCACGAAGTCTGATCTCGCCGAGCCCATTGCGGCCCTGGCCGAGATCGACATCCGGAGCGGTGCACCGGTGATCGTGGCGCAGCGCGCCGAAGTGGCGCCAGATATCATTCTCGACCGGCGAGAGAGCACGCTCCCAGCTACCGCGCGCGAAGACCGCCATGATCATGGCGAGGTCTATCGGACCTGGTCCTACTCTGGACCGGACCGGCTGAGTCGCCAGGCGCTCGAGCGCCTGCTGGACGATCCGCCGAAGGGTCTCTACCGGCTCAAGGGTTTCGTCCTGCTGAACGGCGGTGGCGCGGTGGAGGCGCATCTGGTTGGCCGAACCCGCACCCTGGAAAACATCACCGAGCCGCTCGCGACCCAAGTCGTCGCCATCGGCATCACCCCGAAATTCAACCCCACGGACCTAGATAAGCGCTGGTATGCCGCAACCAGCAGCTGATCCCAGCCCGTTACCGTGATAGCAGTCCTTCCAAACAACTCGATCTGGACCCGTCGCGCGCAGCTGCACACCTTAAAAAGTAAGCATCCGCCTAGCTTGGGATAACGTGACAATGCCTGCCTAGTAGTACAGTGAACGAGTTTTGCAGTGGCCCCGTTAAGAGCGGTGACGCATCGGGGCCGCCGGGAGGAGGGAGCCATGGCGCGCGCGGACACGGTGTTTTCGAACGGCACGATCCTGACGATGGACGCCTCGGACAGCGTGGCCGAAGCGGTCGCCGTCGCCGGCGGTCGCATTCTCGCGGTGGGTCCCTGGACCGAGATCGAGCCGCTGGCCGACCAGGGCACCCGGCGCGTCGACCTTGCGGGCCGCACCATGATCCCCGCCTTCATCGACCCGCACGGGCATTTCCCGGAAACCGGCTTCTGCGCGCTGCATCGCGTGGACCTCATGGGGCCGCCTCTGGGGGGCTGCACGAAGCTGGCCGACATCTTCGACCGCCTGGCCGAGAGCGCGGCGCGGACCCCCAAGGGCGACTGGGTCATCGGCGTCTTCTTCGACCAGACGGGCATGGCGGAAAACCGCTTTCCCACCCGCGACGAGCTGGATGCGGTCTCGCGGGACCACCCCGTCTGGGTCATGCACATGTCGGGCCACGGCGGCGCGGGCAACGGCCGGGCGCTCGCCTTCGCCGGCGTCGACCGGGACACGCCCCAGCCGGAAGGCGGCTATATCGAAAAGCATCCGGAAACCGGCGAGCCGACCGGGCTGCTCGAGGAACCCGAGGCGATGGGCCCGATCATGGCGCGGGTGTTCGGGACGAGCGGAGAGCGGTTCCGCGAGGGCCTGCGCTGGGCCTGCGAGGAGTATGCCAAGCACGGGCTGACCACGGCGCAGAACGCCTGGGTCAGCCGCGAGATGCTCCACGAGTTCGAGGCCGCCGCCCGCGACGGCGACATGGCGATCCGGGTGAACCTGCTGCTCGACGCGCACCTGGAGCCGGCGGTCGCCAGCGGCGCCCTCTCCCTCGAGCTGCCCGCCGGCAGCCCCCTGCGGATCGGTCCGCGGAAGCTCTTCTCCGACGGGTCCATCCAGATCTGCACGGCCTTTCTAAGCAAGCCCTACCACACGCCATTCCGGGGCGACGCCGAGCATCGGGGCTATCCGATCTACAACCGCGAGGCCCTGACCGGATACATCGTGGACCTGCACAAGGCCGGGCATCAGATCCACATCCACGTCAACGGCGACGGCGCCGGCGACGACGTGCTGCACGCCTTTCAGGCCGCGCAGGACGCCTGCCCGCGCAACGATCACCGCCATACCATCATCCACGGCCAGACGCTGCGCGAGGACCAGCTCGACCGCATGGCCGAGCTCGGCATCACCGTGAGCTTCTTCAGCTACCACGTCTTCGTCTGGGGCGACCGCCACCGCGACATCTTCCTGGGCCCGGAGCGGGCGCGCAGGATCAGCCCGGCCGCCTCGGCCGCGGCCCGCGGCATTCGCTTTACCATTCACAACGATCCGCCGGTCACGCCGATCCGCCCGCTGCCGCTGATCTGGTGCGCGGTCAACCGCCTGACCGCCTCGGGCCAAGTGCTGGGCGAGGATCAGCGGATATCGCCGCTTCAGGCGCTCCGCGCCCACACCATCGACGCGGCCTGGCAGACCTTCCGGGAGGACGAGCTGGGATCGATCGAGCCCGACAAACTGGCGGACTTCGCTGTCCTCTCGGCCAACCCTTTGGACGACCCAGAAGGCATCAAGGACATAGACGTGGAGGCGACGATCACCGAGGGCCGCACGATCTACAGCCGCAACGGGCTCGGGGCAGGCCCTTAGGAGCGAGGCACAGGCGCCGGCTTCGCCGCGCCATCAGGACCAAGCGGCGTTCGAGGCCACCGGCGATCGGGCGCGGCGCGGGTGGAAACGGCAGCCGGGAGGCCGCCAAAGACGCGCGTAGCGAACTGCGTTACGAAGATTGCCGGCGCCGATTCAAGGCGGCGGGAGAAGCGACCCTACATACCGAGCGAACGGCGCGCGCCTTCCAGGGCGACCTCCGGGTCTTCGCCGAAGGGCCGCGCCAGGACGGCTATGACCTCTTCGGCGGCAAAGATCCGGTTGCGGCCGTGGCCGGTCCGCTCGCGGACGACATGTTTGCCTTCGAGCGCATTCAGAGCGTTCGAGGCCGCCTGAAAGGAGACATCCAGTTTATCCGCCAGAATCCGCGCGGTGATAATGGGCATCCTCAAAATGACTGGCAGCGCGCGCGCGGCCGATGAGTCCCTCCGAAAATGGCCCCGCTGCCGCCACACATCGAGAAGGCTGCCGATCGCGGCCTTGCCCGTCTTTTCTTCTTCGTGAGAGCCGATAACGGCATTGGCCAAGAAATGTACGATGCGGCCATAAGAAAGTTGTTTCTGCGCTTCCTGCAAAGCCCGACCGTACTCGTCCCGGTTTCTCTCGACGTAGCCGGACAGATAGAGCGGCAAACGGCCCGCGGCTGTCATTTGCAGCGGCCACAGGACACGCCCGACACGGCCGTTGCCGTCGCTGAACGGGTGGACCGCCTCGAAATGCGTGTGGCCGACGGCCATTCGTACGGGAAGGCTCATTCCCATCCCGGCATCGCCCAGCTCTATCAGCGTCCTGTCGCGCAGCCAGGCCATGACCTTCTCGAGACAGGGCACCGCATGCTCGGGCGGCACCGGGTTATAGATGGCGTCTTCCTTCCCGCCGCTGCCGGCGACCTGCACG
>JAOUCL010000122.1 GCA_029859805.1 Rhodospirillales bacterium
GCTGCCGGGCGACCGGGTCGAGATCTGCGACGGCCGAATCTGGCTGAACGGCGGACCGCTGGAGGAGCCCTACCTGGCCCCGCCCCGCGTCTTCCCGGCCAAGACCGCGCGCCTGCTCGCCCTGCAGCTCTCGCGCAACGGCGGGCGCGTGCCCGCGGGCCATGTCGTCGTGCTCGGCGACAACACGGCCGGCAGCTTCGACAGCGGCGACTACGGATTCGTTTCGCTGGACCAGATCGTCGGCCGGGTAACGCCGTGACGGCCGTTCTGCCAGCGTCCTCGTACGCCGGGCGGGCGTAACCGCGCCACCATATTGCCGGGGGGCTTCGCTCATCTCCGCGCGCGCAGCCTCTGGACGGAGCCCGTCCGTGATGCAATAGTCCCCCGCGCCGGCCCCCTCGAGGGGCGTAACCGGAGTTCGAGCATGGCCACCCTAGGAACGCGCCTCTTTACCTGGCTGCGCGGCGAGAAAGTCGGCCAGGACGATCAGGGCAACCGCTACTACCGCCAAAAGGGCGGCGGCCACGTGCACGACGACTCCCTGCGCCACGAGCGGCGCTGGGTCGTCTACAAGGGCGAGGTCGAGGCCAGCCGCGTGCCGGCCGAGTGGCACGCCTGGCTGCACCACACGAGCGACGAGATCCCGCCCGAGGGCGGCCCGCCCAAGCGACCCTGGCAGAAGGAGCACCAGCCCAACCTGACCGGCTCGGACGCGGCCTACCGCCCGCCCGGCCACATGCTGAAGGGCGGCCGGCGCGACAAGGCGACCGGCGACTACGAGCCCTGGACGCCAGGTTGAGCGGCCGGCCGGGGGAGGGCGCGCCTCATGCATAGGAACGTCATCGAGACCGTCATGGGCGCGGTGGTGCTGCTGGTCGCCATCGCCTTCGTGGTCTTCGCCTTCCGGACCAGCGGCATCAGCGCGGCCGGCGGCTACAGCGTGGAGGCCGTGTTCAACGACGCCTCAGGCCTCACGGTCGGCACCGACGTGCGCATGGCCGGCGTCAAGGTCGGCACGGTGGCGGGGCAGAGCCTCGATACCGAGACCTACCAGGCCAGGATCGTGCTGCGGATCGACGAGACCATCCAGCTGCCGAGCGACAGCTCGGCGCGGATCCTGCCCGACGGCCTCCTGGGCGGCAACTTCGTATCGCTCGAGCCGGGCGCCGAGGAGGATCTGATCCCGCCCGGCGGACGGATCGAGTTCACCCAGAGCGCGATCAACGTGGTCGAGCTGCTCGGCCGCTTCATCTTCGGCAGCGCCGAGTCCGACGACTCCGCGACACAGAAGTGAGCGGCCGGCGCGAGTTTTTCGTGGTTCCTCGGACGGGCGCCGCCGTGAACCCTCGCCCTTCGGGCGAGGGTGGCGAGGCGCAGCCGAATAGGTGAGGGCGGGTTGGTTGGAACGAAAGACGTGGCGCACCAGCATTTCGAGGACAAGGTCGGAAACCAACCCACCCTCACGCTCGCAGGGCTAAGGTGTTCACACAAGTCGGCGATATCCCCACGGCGCCAAACGAACCCTCCTCCCCCCTTGCGGGGGAGGACCGAGGAGGGGGGTGCGGCCGATAGGCCGCCAAAGACCTTGGCGTCGGCGTGGCGGCATTCAGAACACCCCCCGCCCAAACCCTCCCCCGCAAGGGGGGAGGGCTCAAAACGGCAGAGCCTGCGCACGGTCTGTCTCGAATCACCTTGTGTGCATGCCTGAGCTCCCAGAGGCGAGGGGAATTCTGTCGGTCCAAACCGGCTACATGGGTAACGGTGTGGCGCGGGGGCAATGGTGCTTGCGGTGTATGGCCGCCGGCCCTAAGTCTTTTCTGAATCTTAAGGCTTTTGGCTGTGGAATGCCGGCGGAATGAGGAAGCACACGCGTGAGAGAAGGGACGAGATGGGCCGCGACGTTTTGACGCCAGGCGGTGGAATGGCCCGCGGCAAGGCCGCGCGACGGGCCGGATGCTGGGCCGCGCTGGCCACCCTCCTGGTCGGCGCCGCCGGCCCGGCGGCGGCGCAGCAGGTCGCCCTGCTGCAGGGCCTCGACAAGATCACCGCGCGGATCTCGACCTTCGAGGCGCCGCTCGGCGAGACGGTGCGCTTCGGGACCTTTGAGATCGTGGTCCGGGCCTGCAAGAAGCGGCCGCCGGAGGAGCCGCCGGAAAGCGCGGCCTTCCTCGAGATCGTCGACCTGCGGCCGGATGCCGACGCCGTCCAGCTGTTCACCGGCTGGATGTTCGCCTCCTCGCCGGCGCTCTCGGCGGTCGAGCACCCGGTCTATGACGTCTGGGTGATCGACTGCAGGAAGGCCTCGAGCTCCGCGGCCTCCAATTCCGCGGGAAACTGAGCCGACGCCCGCACGGCGGCGGCCAGGCGGACCCGGTAGTCTTCGCGCGGGATCTCGAGCACGCCGAACTGGCGTAGGTGCGGCGTCTCGAACTGGGTGTCCAGAAGGCTGAACCCGCCCTTCCTGAGCCGGCCCACCAGATGCGTTAGCGCCACCTTGCTGGCGTTGGCGGCGCGGCTGAACATGGATTCGCCGAAAAACGCGGCGCCCAGCGCCACGCCGTAGAGTCCGCCGACCAGGACGCCGTCGCGCCAGCACTCGACCGAGTGGGCGAAGCCCATCTCGTGCAGGTCGCAATAGAGCTTTTCGATGGTCGGGTTGATCCAGGTATCGCGGCGGCCGGGCCCCGGGGTGGCGCAGCCGCGGATCACTTGGCCAAACGCCGTGTCGCAGCTCACCTGGAAGGCGCCGCGGCGCAGGACCCGCCTCAGGCTGCGGGGAATGTGAAAGGTCTCGAGCGGCAGGATGCCGCGGTAGTCCGGGTCGATCCAGTGGATCTCCTCGTCGTTGCGGCTCTCGGCCATCGGGAAGATGCCGACCGCATAGGCCCGCAGCAACAGCTCAGGCTTCAGTTCCATCGACGCCCGGCTCCGCTTTCAGATCTCGTCCTCTCGGGACATATAGTGCTCCAGCCAGTGAATGTCATAGTTGCCGTTGATGAAATCGTTCTCGGCGATCAGCCTCTGATGCAGCGGGATCGTAGTGTGGACACCCTCGATCACGAACTCCTCCAGCGCCCGGCGCAGGCGCATCAGGCACTCGTTGCGGGTCTGGCCCTGGACGATTAGCTTGGCGATCAGGCTGTCGTAGTACGGCGGCACCCGGTAGCCGGCATAGAGGCCGGAATCGACCCGCACGCCCAGGCCGCCGGGCGCGTGGTAGTCGGTGACGGTCCCCGGCGAGGGCATGAAGGTTTCCGGGTTCTCGGCGTTGATCCGGCACTCGATGGCGTGGCCCTGCGGAACGATGTCGCTCTGGGCCATGCTGAGCGGTATGCCCGCCGCGATGCGGATCTGCTCGCGGACGATGTCGACGCCCGTGATCGCCTCCGAGATCGGGTGCTCGACCTGGAGGCGGGTGTTCATCTCGATGAAGTAGAACTCGCCGTTCTCGTAAAGGAATTCGATTGTGCCCGCGCTGCGATAGCCCAGCTTGCTGATGGACTTGCTGACCAGGGCGCCGATCTTGGCGCGCTGGTCGGCGTTGAGCGCCGGCGAGGGCGCCTCCTCGAGCAGCTTCTGGTGGCGGCGCTGCAGGGAGCAGTCGCGCTCGCCCAGGTGCACGACGTTACCATGGGCGTCGGCCAGAATTTGGACCTCGATATGGCGCGGCTGGCCCAGGTACTTCTCGAGATAGACCACGTCGTAGCCGAAGGCGGCCTTGGCCTCGGCCTTCGCGAGGCGCAAGGACTCGAGCAGCTCGCCCTGGGTCCGGGCCACCTTCATGCCGCGGCCGCCGCCGCCGGCCGCCGCCTTGATCAGCACCGGATAGCCGATGCGCTCGGCGATCTCGGCCGCCTCCTTGTCCGTGGTGACCGCGCCGTGCGATCCCGGGACGACGGGCAGGCCGAGGGACTCGGCGGCCTGCTTGGCCGCCACCTTGTCGCCCATGAGGGAGATGTGCTCCGGCTCCGGCCCGATGAAGACGAAGCCGTGCTCCTGGACCATGTCGGCGAAGTTGGCGTTCTCCGACAGAAAGCCGACCCCCGGGTGAATCGCGTCGACCCCGGTGATCGCGGCGGCCGAGAGCAGTGCCGGGATGTTCAGATAACTGTCCTTGCCGGGCGGCGGCCCGATGCAGACGCTTTCATCGGCGAGGCGGACGTGCATGGCGTCGGCATCGGCCGTGGAGTGCACCGCGACCGTGTCGATGCCCATCTCGCGGCAGGCGCGGTGGATCCTGAGCGCGATCTCGCCCCGATTGGCGATGAGGATTTTTTCGAACATCTCGCGCCGGCGCTGCTACTCGATGATCAGCAGAGGTTCGCCGTACTCCACCGGCTGACCGTCCTGGACCAGGATCTGGGAGACTTTTCCGGCCTTGGGGCTGGGGATCTGGTTCATCACCTTCATGGCCTCGATGATCAGCAGGGTTTGGCCTTCCTTGACCGTGTCGCCGACCGAGACGAAGGCCGGGGCGCCCGGTTCCGGGGCGCAATAGGCGGTGCCGACCATGGGCGAGGTGACGGCATTGGCCGGCACCGCGTCGGCCGGGGCCCCGTCGGCCGGGGCCGGGGCGGCGACCTGCGGCGGGGCGGCCGGGGCCGGAGCGGCGGCCAGCACCGTCCCCCCGCGGACCACCCGAATGCGGTGCCCGCCGCCCTCGTATTCGATCTCGGTCAGTCCCGTTTCGTCGAGCAGCCCGGACAGCTTGCGGACCAGCTCTTCGTCGAGTTCGAGTTTGGGCATCAGCTCTCTTGTTCCTTCACCAGCCGGCGCGCCAGGGCGTCCAGGGCCATGGCATATCCCTCGGCGCCGAATCCGCAGATGACCCCTTCGGCCGCCCTCGAGACATAAGAATGCTGCCGGAAAGTTTCCCGCTTATGAATATTCGACAGGTGAACCTCGACCACCGGCAGTCCGACGGCCTGCAGGGCGTCGAGAAGGGCGATCGAGGTGTGGCTGTAGGCGGCGGGGTTGATGACGATGGCGGCGTGGGCCTCGCGCGCGCCCTGGATCCAGCCGACCAGCTCGCCTTCGCTGTTCGACTGCCGGCACTCGACGGCCAGGCCGAGGCGGTCCGCATGCTCCCGGCAGCGCGCATCGATCTCGGCCAGGGTGGTCCGGCCGTAGATTTCCGGCTCACGCGTGCCCAGCAGGTTGAGGTTGGGACCGTTGAGTATCAGAACCGATGGCGCCTTTGCCACAGCCGCGCCCCGCGACGAGTTGAAAGCACTGTAGCGTTAACACAGGCGCGCACGGCGGCGCAATCCGACTTTCGCGGGACCGCCGCCCGCAACGTCCGCGTCTAGCTCGATTTGCTTCGGACCTGGGCGACCTTGTCCCGCAGGACCTGCATGTCGATCGCGCCGGGGATGACCTCGTCGCCGATGACGAAGGCCGGCGTGCCGGTGATCCCCAACAACTCGGCCAGTTCGAAGTTTCGGCGCAGCAGGCCGTCGATCTCCCTGGCCTGCATGTCCCGCTTCAGGCGTTCGACCTCCAGGCCGACCTCGGTCGCGATCGCCATGACGGCCTTCTTGTCCAGGTTGCCCTTGGCGTTCATCATCGCGAAATGGAAAGGCTCGTAGAGGCCCTGCTTGACCGAGGCCAGCGCCGCGCGCGCGGCGAACTGGGAGTCCGGCCCCAGGATCGGAAACTCCTTCATGACCACCCGGACCCGGCCGTCGGCCTTCGCCGCCTCGCGCAATCCGTTGGCGACCGAGCGGCAGTAGCCGCAGCGATAGTCGAAGAACTCGACCACCGCGACGTCGCCGTCCGGATTGCCGATGACGGGATCGTGGGGATTATTGAAGATCGCCGCCTGTTGGCGTTTCAACGTTTCTCGCTTGCGCTCCTCGGCGGCCACCTTCTCACGCTGCTGGTAGACCCGGATGGCGTCGATCACGACCTCCGGATGGGTCACCAGGTACTCCCGCACGATCTCGCGGATCGCCGTTTCCTCAGCCGGATCGAACTGGGCGGGCTTGCTCTGCTCCTGGCCCAGGGCGGGCCCGAGGACCAACAGGGCCGCCGCGAACGAGAGTGGTGCGGCCGCCCGCCTGATAGCTCCGGTCATTGGCAGTTTCCTCCCGATAACATTGGTTGGGTCCGTCCAGATGACGACCCTGCTCGATCCGCGGGCAATCTATACCGCGCGGCCGCCGGCCGCAAATCATCGATTCGTTACTTCTTCTTCTGCTTGGCCAGGTTTGCCACGTCCTGGGCGCGCAGCCAGCCCGGCGAGTTCTTGGGCAGCAGGTGCACGGCCCGGGCGGCCTGCGCGCCTGCCTCGGACGCCCTGCCGCGAGCCAAGGCCGCTTCGGCCAGCGCCAGCGCGGCCATGCCCTTGTCTCCCAGGCGGCCGTGCGCGGTCGCCGAGAGCTGCCAGGCGAAGGCATTCCCGGGTTCGCGGCGCAGCACTTCATCCAAGTGGGCCAGCGCGTCGCGGTCCAGCTTACGGTCGTCGAGCTCGATCTGGACCTGGGCGAGCGCGAGCCGCAGCTGGGGCACGTCGGGAAGAAACCCGACAGCAGTCTCATATTGGGGCAGCGCCTCGGCTATACGGCCGTTCTCGAACAGCATCTGGCCTTTCATCTCGTGAAAGAAGGGATCGTTCGGGCTTTCGGCCAGCAACCCGTCGATCAACGGCAGGGCCTTGTCCAGGTCCGGCCGCCGGTAGTACGCGATGGCCCGGGCATAGCGCGCCGGAACGCTGTCGTCCATCTCCGGATAGAGTCGGAAGACGCGGACCGGCGACTCGAGGAACCCGAACAACTTGGCCCTGACGCGGGCATGCCCGGCGACCAGCCCGGGCGCCGGCGGCGCGTCCGCATTGGGCGATCTGGCGACCGCTTCCTCCAGGAACAGGATGCGGTCCTGGGTCAGGGGGTGGGTGCGCAGGTAAGGATCCTGGCTGCTGGCCAGCAGGACCTCCTGATCGCCCAGGATGTCCATGAATTCCAGCAGCCCGCGCGGCGACTGGCCGGTGGCGTCGAGCAGGCGGACCGCCGTCTGGTCGGCGGACTGTTCCTGGCTGCGGGTATAGGACAGCAAACCCTTGAGCGCTATGTCCTGTCCGCCCGAGATGACCGCGACGGCGGCTTCCGGGCGCCCGGTCGCCAGCGCCGCGCCGATCCCCAGAAGGTAGCTGACCAAGGCCGTCGTCTGGGCCTTCTCCATCTGGCCGATGCGCGCGGCGATGTGGCCCCCGGTGATATGGCCCGTCTCATGCGCGATCACCCCGATCACCTCGAGCGGGTCGTCGGCGCGCATCAGCAGACCGGTGTGAATGAACATGTTCTGCCCGCCGGCCACGAATGCATTGAGGCTGCGGTCCTGGATCAGGTAGACATCGATGGCTTGCGGGGTCAATCCAGCCGCTTGGAACAGTGGTGTGGCGTACCCCCGGATGATACCTTCGATCTCGGCGTCGCGGATGATCTTCTGGCCCTGCGCCCGCGCCAGGGCGGGCGCGAGCAGGGACAGGGCCAGGAGCAGCGCGGCCAACATGGGGACTAGGCGAGTGCGCAAGGGTCTGATCTCGATCATTGAGCTTTCAAGGTAGCTATCGAATGGGGGCAAATCAACGAAAGTCGGGTGCGCGGCTGCTGGCATTGGCAGGCTTGGCATTGTGGGTCGGGGCCTGCGGTTCCGGGGATGACGAAACACTGAAGATAGGGCCGGTCGAAGGCTTCGCCGGCGTGCTCGCGGCCGACGAGCCTCATGCCGCGCTGATCGGCCGCGACGTGCTGGGCAACGGCGGCAACGCCGGGGACGCCGCCGTGGCCATGTATTTCGCCATGGCGGTGACCCTGCCGTCGCGGGCCGGCTTGGCCGGAGGCGGCGTCTGCCTGGTTTTCGACCATGGCGACAAAGCCGCCGAGGTGATCGAGTTCCTGCCGCAAGCCGGGCCTTCCGGCGGGGTGGTACCGCGCGGGGTGCGGGCCATGGCCGCGCTCCATGCCCGCTACGGGCTGATTCGATGGGAGCCGCTTGTGGCCCCGGCCGAGAACCTGGCCCGCTTCGGTCACTCGGTCAGCCGGGCGCTGGCGCGGGATCTGGTGCGCGCGGCCGCGACGATCCGGTCCGACCGCGAGCTGTCGCGAATCTTCAGGTCCGGGACGGGGCGGCTTCCCGGCGAAGGCGACCGCGTGTTACAGCCCGACCTGTCCTCGGTCCTGGCCGGCATCCGTCTCCAGGGGGCCGGATATATGCATGTCGGCCCCTTCACGCGCCGTTTCGCCGAGGCCGCGAGCGCCGCGGGCCAACGCCTCTCGCCCATGGAGCTGCGCGGCGCCTTGGCCCGCTTCCAGGCGCCCGCGCAGCTTCGCTTCGGCACGGAGACGCTGTATTTCTCGGTGCCTCCGGCGGCCGACGGTCTGCTCGCGGCGGTGTTGTGGCAATTGTTGACCGAGGTCCGGGACTACGATTCCGCGCCGCCCGACGAGCGCCCCCACCTCTTCGTCGAGGCCGCCATGCGGGCCTTCGCCGACCGCGCCTCCTGGCTCGCCCCTGGCGGACAGAGCCGGGAACCCGCGCCGGACCTGCTCGCCGAGGACCGCCTGGCGCGCCTCATGGCGGATTACAACGCCGGGCGCCACACTGCGGCCTTCCGGCTGTCGCCGGCGCCGGAATCCCGGCCGGAAGACCCGGACGGGGCCGGCTTCGCCGTCGGCGACCGCTGGGGCAACGCCGTGGCCTGCAGCCTGACCATGAACGGCCTGTTCGGGGCGGGGCGCATCGCGCCGGATACCGGGGTCCTGCTGGCCGCCCCGCCGCTTGGCGGGAACGACGGGACCCTGTCGCCCAGCGTCGCCATTCTGGGCAACGAGCCGAACGGCGACGCCCACTTGGCCCTGGCGGCATCCGGCGGCGCGGCGGCGCCGACGGCGCTGGTCGCGGCGCTGCTGGGGGTGCTGGCCCTGGACCAGCCTCTCGAGGAGGTGATCGCGGCGCCGCGCTTGCATCATGGCGGTGCGCCGGACCTGGTGCTCTACGAGGCGGGGGTGCCGCCGACGGAGCTCGACGCCCTGCGCGCGCGAGGGCACGGGATGGCCGAGGCCGAAGCGCTCAGCCGGGTGGGCGGTTTCTACTGCGTGGAAGGCCTGCGCGACATCAAATACGGTTGCGCGGCAAACAGCGACCCGCGGGGCTGGGGCCTGGGCGCGCTGGTCCAATAGCACCCTCGAGCGGCTGGGGCCGGGAAAGGACCATGGAACGATGGCATTGAAGACTGCGAGCCGGGGCACGATCCCGCCGTTCATCGTCATGGACGTGATGCGCGCCGCCAACGAGCGCGAGGCGGCGGGCGAGGCGGTGCTGCACCTCGAGGTCGGCCAGCCGGGCACGCCGGCGCCGGCGCCGGTGCTCGAGGCGGCCCGCAGGGCCCTGGACGGCGATCGCATCGGCTATACCGACGCGCTCGGCATCCCGCCGCTGCGCCGGGGCATCGCCGGCCACTACCGGGAGCAGTACGGCGTCGAGCTGGACCCGGACCGGATCGTCGTCACGACCGGCTCCTCGGGCGGGTTCCTGCTGGCCTTCCTGGCGGCCTTCGAGGCCGGCGACCGGGTCGCCTTGGCGGCGCCCGGCTATCCGGCCTACCGGAACATCCTGGCGGCGCTCGGCGTCGAGCCGGTGCTGCTCGAGACCGAGGCCGAGCACAGATTTCAGCCGACGCCGGAGCTGCTGGAGCGCGTAGCCGGGCGGCTCGACGGCCTGATCGTCGCCTCGCCCTCGAACCCGACCGGCACCATGCTCGACCGCGCCGAGCTGCAGGCGCTGGTCGACCACTGCGCGGCCGGCGGCATACGGCTCGTTTCGGACGAGATCTACCACGGCATCGGCTACGGCAGGGAGGCGGTCTCGGCGGTCGAGCTGAGCGGCGACGCGATCGTCATCAACAGCTTTTCCAAGTACTACTCGATGACCGGCTGGCGCCTCGGCTGGATGGTGGTGCCCGAGGCGCTGAAGCGGCCGGCCGAGTGCCTAGGCCAGAACCTCTTCATCTCGGCGCCGACCCTCTCGCAGCTGGCCGGCGTGGCGGCGCTCGGATGCCGGGCCGAGCTCGACGCCTACGTCGCCGCCTACGCGCGCAACCGCGCGCTGCTGCTGGCCGAGCTGCCGAAGGCCGGCTTCGACCGCCTGGCCCCGGCCGACGGCGCCTTCTACCTCTATGCCGACGTCGCCGAGCTGACTAACGACAGCGAGGCCTTCTGCCGGCGCATGCTGGCCGAGACCGGCGTCGCGACCACGCCGGGGGTCGACTTCGACCCGGCGCGCGGCCACCGCTTCCTGCGCTTCTCCTTCGCCGGCCCGGAAGCGGCCATGGCCGAGGCTGCGGAGCGGCTGAAGGGCTGGCTGAAGGGAGGGTGAGCCGGGTCGCGGGCTTGAGCCTCTTACTCGGGATCGAAACGGCCGCAGTGTCGCGGCGGATGTCTCTTGTCCCCCCAGCACCGGCCCCTGCCGCAACCCCTTCCCGGGACGGTGCGTGACCCTGAGAGGTCATCGAAGGTGATTAAGCTCGCCCCCTGCTGCTAATTGGGAGTTGAGGCTGACTCAATCGACATTCGGCGTTTGCCGATCCGACGGTCTCACTCAATCTTCGCGCCGGCGGGATACCCGGGCGGAACTCTCCAGAAATTAAGCCCTACATGTTCCAGAGGGCGTCCGGCTTCCCCCGGCTTGAAGCCGTATCGCAGCATCAATACGAGATCGGAGCTAACCGCGGGGTTGGTGCGAAAATAATCATGTCCGTAGCCGGTCGACTCGCCTTCGAAATTGACAACCGTTACACGGGCTGCGTTGGCCTCCATCCTTGCGCTCTCGTCCTTGGTGAGCTCACTGATATCCAAGGTCCCCAAACGCCCGCGGGGGCTGGCAAAGAGGGTCTCGGCTATACCGATGGCCCGGTCGTTTGGCGACGAATAGAGTGTCGCCTGGTCGACTTCGAGTACCAAGCGTTCGGCGCCAATCCGTTGACTGATGACTTGCAGATCGAGATCTGGCGCCGCGATAACAAGGTTCGCGACCTTCAATCGTTCTCGCGCGCTGGCGCCTGCGCCTCGAGCCCAAATGACGAGTTCGCGAAAGGCGGACAAAGCGACATCGGTGCCGCGGCTGTGCGCGATCAGATGAATGTTCTCGATCTCGGGCTGCTCGGACAGCCACTTGATGACTTGCTTGAGGTGGAAGACCGTGAACTCGCTGGATTCGCGGTCGTAGGTGTAGCCGAAGAAACCGGGATACCCCGCTGGCCAGGTGTAGACGATCGGCAGTCCTTCGCGGCCGAAGAAATGCCATAGCTCGGCCAGAGCAAAGGCGGCGTCCGCGAAGGTGTTGTGGTAGCCATGCACGTAAAGGAACACGTCCTTGCGGGGAGTCAGCGCCAAACGCCGCACGACTTCTGCCCTCAAATGGGCGATGCTCGCCTCATGCGCCGCGACGGCATCGGGGTGGTCCACTGCCTGACCGTCGATCACTTGGACCGGCATCGGCGTGGGGGGCAGGCGTGCCAGCTCGGTCGTCGAGACCATACGCAGTTCGAACTCTCCGAACCGCCTCAGGGCTATGCTGGCGGCGACGAGCTCCTCCCAGGTGGCATTCTGACCCAGATCAACGACCGTCGTTCCGACCGCCAAGGATTTCGAACGATTGAAGCCATAGTGGAGATTGCCCTCCTCGTCCGTCTCCGGCGCTCGGTCAGTCACGTAAATAAGCTCGACTTGCGTGCTGGTTAACTCGGGTGCCAGGTCACCGAACAACGGCGCCGTCTCGTCGGCGTAGAGGCTCGGTGTCGGCATCAGTTTTCGGCTCTCCGCGCAACCGGCGACCAATGCCATGCAGGCCAGGAAGAGCAGGGGAATTCGAGCGGAGATCATCACCACGTTTCGCATAATTGAGATCTGCCTCATGATTGTCATACAACTCCGGAGATTAACAAACTCGATATTGGTTCCTCGACGGCGAATAGCCTTTTGTCTCCTCATTGGCCAGCTCTTGCCCTTCCTCCCCCCGGCCCAGGTGGTCTGCTCTACCTCAATCACCCCAAGTCCATGCCTCGGCCTCCGCTTATTGGGCGGCTCCTTCGGCTTTACCCCAGGCAGCGGACCATCATCGGTCGAGGCATGAACGGGGAAAGCGATCCGAAGGCGGACTCGAAGCTCTTCTAGGTTTCGCTCCAGACGGCGAGTTCGTAGCCGTCGGGGTCCGTGAAATGGAAGCGGCGGCCGCCGGGAAACTCGAAGATCGGTTTGACGATCTTGCCTCCGGCGGCTTCGATTCGGCCCGAGATCTCCGCCAGGTCGGAGCCGTAGAGAACCACCAAGGGTCCGCCCGGCCGCACGGGCCCGGTCGCATCGAACCCGCCCTTCATACGACCGTCCGAGAACTCGCAGTAGTCCGGTCCATAGTCGGTGAAGGTCCAGGCGAACGCCATTCCGTAGAAGGCCTTCGATCGGGCGATGTCGGCGACATTGAACTCGATGTAATCTACTCGACGATCTTGGTGGGAATATTCCATGCTCGCGGCGGCCTCCGGCCCGCTGTGCGACAAACGCATGCCTGATTCCGGATCCTATCGCGATGTCCGATGGATGAGAAAGCCGCATTTTGGCTTTGGGCCTAGTCTTACTGAGTCACAAATCTGATGAATGAACGCAGTAGATCTACCACATTTTGTGTTATGAAGGAAGATTCACGCTGGATTTGGAGGTGCGCGATGGATCTTTCTTGGGATGACGCGGCGCGAGCGGGGCGTTTTGAGGACTATATCGAGGGCTTGGCGGGCGCGCTGGGGCACAAGGACCGCGACGAGCCTTTCCGGCATTACTGCGCGGGGCTTCTGCTGCCGGGCGAGCGCAAGAGCGTGGAGCCGATGGCGGCGCGACTTTCGCCCGGCTCGGTGAGCGCCGAACACCAGTCGCTGCTGCATTTCGTCGGCCAGTCGCCATGGTCCGCGGGGTCGCTGTTGTCGGCGGTGCGGAGCGCTGTTCTGCCGGCGCTGACGGATCAGGCGCCGGTCGAGGCGTGGATCGTCGACGACACGGGCTTTCCCAAGAAGGGCAAGCATTCGGTGGGGGTGGCGCGGCAGTATTGCGGCCAGCTCGGCAAGCAGGACAACTGCCAGGTGGCGGTGTCGCTGTCGGTTGCGAGCGTGGCGTCGAGCCTGCCGGTTGCCTGGCGGCTATACCTGCCGAAGGCCTGGGCGAAGGCCTGGGCGAAGGACGCGGCGCGGCGGGCCAAGGCGGGCGTGCCCGACGACGTGATCTTTGCCACCAAGACCCGGATCGCCTTGGATCAGATCGCTTGGGCGGCGGCCTGCCCGGACATTCCCAAGGGGGTCGTGGTGAGCGATGCGGGCTACGGCAACGAGATGGACTTTCGCCTCGGGGTGGCGGATCTCGGGCTTTGCTATGTGGCGGGGATCCAATCGACGACGACGCTGTGGGCGCCGGGGGCGGGCCCGCTTATGCCCTCTGCGTCGCGCGGCCAGGGCCGGCCGCAAACCCGGCTGCAGCACCCCCGAGACCAGGCGCCGGTCTCGGCCAAGACACTGGCCGAGGGCCTGAGTGCGGACCATTGGCGCAAGATCACCTGGCGCGAGGGCGTGGCCGGCCCGCTCTGCTCGCGCTTTGCCGCCCTGCGCCTGCGTCCGGCCCACCGCGATCGGAGGCGCTGCGAGCCCTGGCCCGGGGAGTGGCTGCTGATCGAATGGCCCGAGGGCGAGACCGAGCCGACCAAGTACTGGCTCGCCAATCTGCCCGAGGACACCTCTATCGAGCGCCTGGTCCATCTCGCGAAGCTCCGCTGGCGGATCGAGCGCGACTACCGCGAGCTCAAGCAGGAACTCGGGCTCGGCCACTACGAGGGCCGCGGCTGGCGCGGCTTCCACCACCACGCGGCGCTGTGCATCGCGGCCTACGGATTCCTCCTCAAGGAGCGGATCGCGATTCCCCCCTCAGGACCGTGCAACCGCCCCCTCCTCCAAGAACCTGCCTTACCCGAAGGCTTCCGACCCCGCGGCGCCGCCGATCCGACCCGAGCGGCACATCCCGACATCCATCGCCACGCTGCACCGGATCATCGCCGTGGCGCTGGCAAGGAAACTGCACCGATGTCCATGCTGTCTCCAAGTGATCCCAGACAAAACCAAAACCACACGAAATTTATGACGCAGTAAGA
>JAOUCL010000123.1 GCA_029859805.1 Rhodospirillales bacterium
ATGCGCCTCGCCGAGCAGACGGCCCGCCTGGCCGCGCAGGAAACCGCCGCCAAGGCCGCCGCCGAGTCCAGGGCCTGGAGCGCCGACCGCCGGGCGCTCGTCGCCGACATGGAGCGGACCCTGAAGGCCTCGGCCAAGGCCGACCTGGAAGCGATGACCGGCCTTGCCGCCGACCCGGACGCCGACCTGGAGGCTACGCCTGGCCCCGACCTGGAGGCGATGGCCGACCTCGCCCTCGCCCTGGCCGCCCCCCTGGCTCCGCCGGAGGCTTCGCCGAGGCGAGCGCCGCCGGGCACCGAGGCCCCCGGCGCAGCGCCAAGGCCTGCAACGCCAGAGCCCCTTGGCGCCGCCGGCCGAGCCGGAGGCGTCCCTGAACCGCCGGCAGCGCCGCACGCTCGAGCGGCTGCGGCGGAAGGAGAAGCGGCGGGAGGGGGTGGGGTGAGGGTGGATCGTGGCGCCGGTGGCGCCGCGTAAGCCGCCCGAACGGTGAAACCTGGGAGGCGGGTGCTGGGTGACGTCCGGGGTGCGGGCGCGGACGACAGGAAAGCCCGAGCTACGGAGACACCATGCAGTCCACCCCGCGCCTCCGAAACCTCCAGCCCACCGTACTTCGCCTTCCAGCGATAAAATGACTGCTCCGAGATCCCGTGCCGCCGGGTGATCTCCTTGACCGTCCCCCCGCCTCCTGCTCGCGCAGGATCCCGATGATCTGCTCCTCCGTAAAGCGCCGCTTCATTCCCAAGCCCTCCTCCTAAGAAGGACTCTCATGCCTCATGACCCGGATTCGGGGGAACAGGTCAGGTCGCCCGGGTAGGCGCGGTGTGTAGCGCGATGCGCGCATCCACCCTCCGCAGCGGCAGCGCCGCTGCTGCGGAGGACGGGTCGGGCAAGAGCCGCAACGCCACCCAAATCCTGAGTCGGGCTGCCCCGATACGCCCCACCCGCAAGGGCCGGGCGATTTTGGCCGCCAGCCGCGTTGCGCGCCCGCTCTCGGCGCCGCTCTTCACGCGCCTCGGCGGCCTCGGTCATCGGCAAGGCCTCGAGCTGAGCCTTATCGATCCTGTAGATCCGAGGACGCTTCCGGCGCGGGTCCTCGTCCTGCGCGATGCTCGGCAGCCCGCGCGCCGGCATGTCCTTGAGCATGCGCTGGACGGTTCGCTCGGAAAGCTGGGTGGCCGAGGCGATCGTCCAGACCGAGGGCCGCACGCTCTGCCCGTCGTCGTTGCCCGACAGCGCCAGCTTGAACATGACCAGCTTTTCGGTCGAGCTGGCGAAGATCCGATCCTCGACCATGACCGCGACGCGGAAGCTCATGGCGCACCCCGCGGGACTGCGGCGCGGACCACGGAACATGTGCATGACGGGAACCGACGGCGAACCGACTTCCCGGATTTTTCACGGATTGGGCTGCCGGTTGCTGCTCTGTTCTGCCGATAATTACCGATTACGCCGCGAGGACGTTTCGGAGAACTCAGCGAAAAAATCAGGAAACCCGGGGGATTTTTGGAGCGGGCGATGAGATTCGAACTCACGACTTCAACCTTGGCAAGGTTGCGCTCTACCCCTGAGCTACGCCCGCGTCCTGAACTCTGGACTGTGGGCAGATAGTACGTTTCGGGCCGCATTGCAAGGACGGAGTGGGCGCGCGCGGGTCGCTTGCGGGCCGGCGGGCCGGCGGTTAAGGTCGCCGGCCATGAACAGCGACGACACCCCCGCGGTCCTGGCCGACGGATCGCCCCCAGCCGCGCCCGACGACCTCTTCGCGCGGCTGGCGGCCCTGGACATCGAGGTGCGTACGGTCGCGCACCCGCCGGTCTTCACCGTGGAGGAGGCCAAGGCGCTGCGCGGCGAGCTGCCCGGCGCCCACATCAAGAACCTGTTCCTGCGCAACAAGAAGGGGGCCATGTGGCTGGTGACTTGCCTGGAGGATCGGCAGATCGACCTGAAGAAGCTGGCCGGGATGCTGGGCGCGGGTCGGTTCTCCTTCGGCAGCGCCGAGCGCCTCATGACGCATCTCGGCGTCCTGCCAGGTGCCGTCACCCCCTTTGCCGCGATCAACGACAAGACGGACGCCGTCCAGGTGGTGCTGGACAAGGCGATGCTGGAGCGAAGCCCGGTCAACTGCCACCCCCTCGTCAACGACATGACGACGGCGCTCGCGGCCGCCGATCTGGTCCGCTTCCTGGAGGCCGTAGGCCACGCGCCGGAGCTCCTCGACCTGGACGCCCTGTAGAGACCCGGCGGCCCCGGGCTGACTTGACCGAAGGCTTGCCTCGGGCCGGCGAAACCGCCATGTATGGACAGGAGACACCGGGCCGACAGGGCCGTAGACGCCAGGACAGATTCGAAAAAGGACACGCCTTCCATGGAACCCATCATCGGCGCGGACGGCGGCGGGTCGCCGCCCGCGGACGTGATAAAGGACTCCAACACCGACCGCTTCGCACAGGACGTCATCGAGGCGTCGCTGAGCGCGCCGGTGATCGTCGACTTCTGGGCGCCCTGGTGCGGCCCCTGCAAGCAGCTCACGCCGTTGCTGGAGAAGACGGTCACGGCCGCGCGCGGCGCGGTCCGCCTGGTCAAGATCAACATCGACGAGAACCAGGACCTGGCGGCCCAGATGCGGGTTCAGTCGATTCCGACGGTCTACGCCTTCTACCAGGGGCGCCCGGTCGATGCGTTTCAGGGTGCGCTGCCGGAAAGCCAGATCAAGACTTTCATCGATCGCCTGACCCAAACCGCCGGGACGGCGACGGGCGCCAATCCGATCGACCAGGCGCTCGAGGAGGCCGAGGCCGCGCTGGAGACCGGCGAGACCGGGGCGGCCTCCGCGCTGTTCGGCCAAGTGCTGCAGCACGAGGCGCAGAACATCCGGGCCCTCGCGGGCACGCTCCGCTGCCTGCTCGCCACCGGCGACCACGCCGGCGCCAGGCGGACCTTCGACGGCCTGCCCGAGGACCTGCGCAAGGACCCGGCCTTCGCGCCGGTCGCCACGGCGCTGGAGCTCGCCGAGGCCGGCGCGGGCGCCGGCGAGATCCCCGATCTGGAGGCCCAGGTGGCGCAGAATGGCGACGACCACCAGGCTCGTTTCGATCTCGCCATGGCGCTCTACGCCGCCGACAAGTCCGAGGCGGCGGCGGACGAGCTGCTGGAGATCATCCGCCGGGACCGGAGCTGGAACGACGAAGGCGCGCGCAAGCAGCTGGTCAAGTTCTTCGAGGCCTGGGGCGCCACGAACCCCTTGACCCTCCAAGCCCGCCGGCGGCTGTCGTCCCTGCTGTTCTCATGACCAGGTCCATCTTCGATCCGGCCTTCGACGACCTGCCCAAGGCCCTGCCGGTATTTCCCCTCGAGGGGGCCCTGTTGCTGCCCGGCGGGCGGCTGCCGCTCCGGATCTTCGAGGAGCGCTACCTCAACATGGTTCAGGATGTCCTGGCCGGAGACCGGCTGATCGGCATGGCCCAGCCCTGCGAGGAGACCGAGGAGCAGGGCAGCGCCAGGATATACCGGACCGGCTGCGCGGGGCGCATCACGGCCTTCAACGAGACCGACGAGGGGCATTTCCTGATCACTCTGTCCGGCCTGATCCGCTTCACCGTGGAGCGCGAGCTGCCGGTGCTCCGGGGCTATCGGCGTGTCGTGCCGGATTTCGGGCGCTTTCGCGGCGACCTGGACGAGGACGGCAGCTGGATCGACCGGGCCGGCCTGCTCGACGCGCTGAACGGCTATTTCGAGTCGAACGGCATAGAGGGCGACTGGGACGCCATCGAGGAGGCTGCGGACGAGCAACTCGTGACCTCGCTGGCCATGATCTGTCCCTTCGAGCCGCCGGAAAAGCAGGCGCTCCTGGAAGCGGTGACCTTGCCCGAGCGCGCCGCAACCATGACGACGATCCTGCAGATGTCGGCCCACGATCGGGACGGCGCCGCGCCGCGGCATTGACCGCCCGCGCGGCCGAATATGGGAAGAAGAGGCGTTATGACAGGTGGAAAATCGGGG
The DNA here is from genome assembly GCA_029859805.1 of Rhodospirillales bacterium. Lineage (GTDB taxonomy): Bacteria > Pseudomonadota > Alphaproteobacteria > Kiloniellales > JAKSDN01 > CAMYKD01. The sequence goes on from JAOUCL010000123.1 coordinate 4,000, forward strand.
GTCGACCCCAAGCTTCTCGAGATCCTGGTCTGCCCGGTCACCAAGGCGCCGCTCGAATACGACGCCGAGGCCCAGGAGCTGATCAGCCGCCAGGCGGGGCTCGCCTACCCGATTCGCGACGGCATCCCGATCATGCTGGCCGACGAAGCCCGGCCCCTGGAAGATTGAGCGCCCGGCCATGACGAGCGAAGACAGCTTCGCCGCCGATCCAGGCGGCACCCGGCACTGGCCGACGGAAATCCGCTACCTGGCGGGCGAGAAGCGCCTCGAGGTCGCGTTCGACACCGGCGAGCGGTTCTCCTATCCCGCGGAATTCCTGCGGGTCGAGAGCCCCTCCGCCGAGGTCCAGGGCCACGGGCCGGGCCAAAAGCAACTCGTGACCGGCCGGCGCCACGTCGGCATCATGGAGATCGAGCCGGTCGGCAACTACGCGGTCAAGATCAAGTTCGACGACCTGCACGACACCGGGCTCTACTCCTGGAGCTATCTCTACCATCTGGGTGAGCGCCAGGAGAAGATCTGGGCGGCCTACCTGGCCGGGCTGGAGACCCGCGGCCTGTCGCGGGACCCCGCCGGCCCCGGCTGAGTGGGCGCCGCGGGTTCGCGCCAAGGCATGGTTCTTGTCGCATCCGAGTTAGACAGGGCCGCGCTCTCTGGCACAGTATTCTCTCCGAGGCCGGTCCGGAGAGGAGCCCCCCATGCCGCGCGCTAGCGAGCCGTCCCAGAAACCCCCCGTCGCGGCGCTGATCGATACCGAGCCGCACATCGACATGGTGGCGCTGCGCGCCTATCGGCTGGAGCGCGTGCGCGAGCAACTCAGGCAGCGCGACTACGCCGGGGCCGTGCTCTACGACCCGATCAACATCCGCTACGCGACGGGCAGCCGCAACATGTCGGTCTGGACCATGCACAACGCCGTGCGCTACTGCTTCGTCGCCACCGAGGGGCCGGTCGTGGTGTTCGACTTCCACAACTGCGAGCACCTCTCCGCCGGCCTGGAGACCGTCGACGAGGTGCGGCCCGCCGTCGCCTGGTACTACTTCGGCGCCGGACCGCGTTTCGAGGAGCGCGCCAAGACCTGGGCCGCCGAGATCGCCGACCTGGTGACGGCCCACGGCGGCGGCAACCGGCGCCTGGCGCTGGACCACTGCGAGCCGGAGGGCGCCGCGGCGCTGGCGGACCTCGGGGTCGAGCTCCGGAACGGCCAGGAGGTCCTGGAGATCGCCCGCGCCATCAAGTCGCCGGAGGAGCTGGCCTGCATGGAGGCCTCGATCGCGGTCTGCGAAACCGCCATGGCGCGCATGCGCGAGGCGCTCGAGCCCGGCATGACCGAGAACGAGCTCTGGGCGATCCTCAACCACGTCAACGCGGCCATGGGCGGCGAGTGGATCGAGACCCGGCTGCTCGCCTCGGGCGTGCGCACCAACCCCTGGTTCCAGGAATCGAGCGACCGCATCATCCGGCCGGGCGAGATGGTTTCCTTCGACACCGACATGATAGGGCCCTATGGCTACTGCGCGGACATCTCGCGCAGCTACTTCTGCGGCCCGGGCCGGCCGTCGGACGAGCAGCGCCGGCTCTACCGCCTGGCCTGGGAGCAGATCCACTTCAACATGGACCTGCTGAAGCCGGGCCTGAGCTTCCGCGAGCTGGCGGAAAAGGCCTGGAAGATGCCCGAGAGCTGCCGGCCCAACCGCTATTCCGTGGTGATCCACGGCGTCGGCCTGTGCGACGAATACCCGGCCTGCGTCTACCAGGAGGATTTCGAGACCAGCGGCTACGACGGCCGTCTGGAGGCCGGCATGACGGTCTGCGTCGAGAGCTTCATCGGCGAAGCGGGCGGCCGCGAAGGTGTCAAGCTGGAGCAGCAGGTACTGATCACCGAGACCGGCGTCGAGCTCCTGTCCACCTTCCCCTTCGAGGAGGCGCTGCTGGGCCGCGAGGTCTAAAGCGCCTCGCCGCGGATCAGGCGCGGCAGATCGCCGAGCAGGCCCATGGCGTGGCCCATGAAGAGGCGCTTCAAAGGCGGCAGGCGGTCGACCGCGGCGAGGCCCAGGTCGCGGGCCAGGCGCAGCGGCGCCAGGTCGTTGGAGAACAGGCGGTTGAGGCCGTCGGTCGCCGCGATCAGCATCAGGGTGTCGAGCCGGCGCCAGCGCTCGTAGCGCGCCAGCACGCCCGCCTCGCCGAGGTCGAGCCCGAGCCGCCGGGCGTCGACGACGGCCTCGGCCAGGGCCGCCACGTCGCGCAGGCCGAGATTGAGGCCCTGGCCGGCGATCGGGTGAATGGCGTGCGCCGCATCGCCGATCAGCGCCAGGCGCCGGTCGACGTAGCGCTCGGCGTGCAGCAGCGACAGCGGATAGCTCCAGCGCCCGCCGATCGCCTCGAGCCGGCCCAGGCTGTCGCCGAAGCGCCGCGCGATCTCGGCCGCGAAGTCCTGCGGCCCGAGCGCCATCATGGCCGGTGCCAGGTCACGGCGCTCGGTCCAGACGATCGACGAGCGGTGGGTGCCGTCCTCGGCGTCGGTCATCGGCAGCATGGCGAAGGGGCCCGCGGGCAGGAAATGCTCGTGCGCCACGCCCTGGTGCGGCCGCTCGTGAGCTACGGTGCAGACGATGCCCGCTTGCGGGTAGCTCCACGCCGTCGTCCTTATGCCGGCCGCCTCGCGCAGGGGCGAGGTGCGGCCCTCGGCCGCGACCGCCAGGCGCGCGCGCAGGCGCCGGCCGTCGCCGAGCCGGGCCTCGACCCAGGAGGGCCCGCGCTCCAGATCGATCACCTGTTGCGGCGCCAGGAGCCGCAGGTGGCCGCGCCGGGCCGCCTCGGCGTGCAGCGCGCGGCGGACCGCGCGGTTCTCGACGATGCAGCCGAGCGGCGCGTCGTCCACGTCCCGATGGTCGTAGTGCAGGAACAGGGAGGATGCGCCGGCCCCGATGCGGCCGTCGGTGACGCGGATGTCCAGGATGGGCTGGGCCGAGGGCGCCATGGCGTCCCACAGCCCGGCGCCCGAGAGCGCCTGCTGCGAGCCGCGGGCGATCGCCGAGGCGCGGCCGTCGAAGGCCGCGTCTTGGACCGTGGCCGGGTCCGCGCGGTCGACCACGACCACCTCGACCCCCGCGCCGGCCAGGGTCAGGCCCAGGGTCAGCCCGACCATGCCGCCGCCGACGATCAGCACCTCGCAGTCGGCCGCTTTCGAAGTCTGCATTGCCATGAATCCAGCATCGCCCCTGCCCGACCGCTTGTCCAGACGCGCGAATGCCTCTCTTTGTGCACAAAAAATAATCAATGAATCTTGAGTGATTAATACATGGGCAAACCAAGTGTTCAAGTCTGTATCGTCTATTGCAAAGGCCCTTGCTTTTCCCGGCTTTTCCGCCACGCGCCGCGTCTGGCACGGATCTTGATAGTTGGGCCGCAGTGGGCCACGCGGATCGCGGTGGTCGAGGGTTCAGCTCCGTGGGAGGTTAAGGATGCGGGTATTGACAAGATTTCTGACCCCGGTCGCGCTGGCCGGGCTCGGCGGCCTGGCGCTGAGCGCGCCGGCCCATGCCGAGGTTTCGGCCGAGGCCCAGTTTGTGTTCAACAGCTTTTCGTTCCTGGTGCACGGCTTCCTGGTCATGTTCATGGCCGCCGGCTTCGCCATGCTGGAAGCCGGCCTGGTGCGCACCAAGAACACGGCGACGATCTGCCTCAAGAACATCGTGCTCTATTCGCTGGCCGGCATTCTCTTCTACCTGATCGGCTACAGCCTGATGTACGTCGACGTGCCCGAGGGCGGCTTCTACGGTACCTTCAGCCTTCTCTACAACCCGAGCGAGGCCGAGCTCGCCCTGATCAACGCCGAGGAGGCGACGCCGGAGATGGTCGCCGCGGCCACCGAGGGCGGCTATTCCAGCATGTCCGACTGGTTCTTCCAGATGGTCTTCGTGGCCACCGCGGCCTCGATCGTCTCGGGCACCCTGGCCGAGCGCATCAAGGTCTGGCCCTTCATGATCTTCGTGGTGATCCTGACCGGCGTGCTCTATCCGATCCAGGGCTCCTGGATCTGGGGCGGCGGGTGGCTCGCCAAGATGGACTTCTCGGACTTCGCCGGCTCGACCGTGGTGCATTCGGTGGGCGGCTGGGCGGCCTTGACCGGCGCGATCATCCTGGGCGCGCGCAAGGGCAAGTACGGTCCGGACGGGCGGGTCAACCCCATGCCGGGCGCCAACCTGCCGCTGGCCACGCTGGGCACCTTCATCCTCTGGTTCGGCTGGTTCGGCTTCAACGGCGGCTCCCAGCTCGCCCTCGGCTCGGCGCTCGACGTCGCGGCCATGGCGATCGTCTACGTCAACACCAACCTGGCCGCGGCCGCGGGCGTCGTCGCCGCCATGGCGCTGACCCAGATCATCTACAAGAAGATCGACCTGACCATGGCCTTGAACGGCGCGATCGGCGGCCTGGTCGCGATCACCGCCGGGCCCGACCTGCAGAACCACCTGCTGGCGATAGTCGTGGGCGGGATCGGCGGCGGCCTCGTGGTCTTCGCGGTGCCGCTCCTGGACAAGCTCAAGATCGACGACGTGGTGGGCGCGATCTCGGCCCATCTCGTGGCCGGCATCTGGGGCACGCTGGCCGTCGGCATCTTCGGCAGCGGCGACTTCCTGGTCCAGCTGACCGGCGTGGCCGCGGTGGGCGCCTTCATGGCGGTCACCAGCACCTTCTTCTGGCTGGTGCTCAAGATCACCGTCGGGCTTCGGGTCGACGAGGAATCCGAGGCGCTGGGCCTCGACATGGCCGAGCTCGGCATGGAGGCCTATCCGGAGTTCGGCACCGGCTCGCAGAGCATCTGACCCTTCCTGCTTCGGCACCCCGAAGCATCTCGGCCCGGGCGGCATCGCCGTCCGGGCCTTTTTTTCGCCGAATTCTGCTGTCTCTGTCCAGGTCCGGAGCCGTGCCGCCGTCTTGCCCGCAATTCCGGCATTCGCTAGACTCGCCCATGTCTTGTACCGGCATATCCCTGCCCGCATGCGCCCTTGTGGCCGTCCTCGACAGCTTTCGTTGACCCAGCCAAGTCCGGACCCGTGACCGACCACCCAGATCTGCAGGCCTACTATCCCTTCTCGCGCCTCGGCCGGCTGCTCGACGGGCTGGCGCCCGGCCGCTCGCCGGCCGACGACGGCGCGCCGATCCTGCTGTCGATCGGCGAGCCGCAGCACCAGCCGCCCAAATTCGTCGCCGAGGAGATCGCGCGCCACGCCGCGGGCTGGTCGCGCTATCCGCCGGCGCGCGGCACCGAGGCCTATCGGGAGGCCGCGACCGCCTGGCTCCTGCGGCGTTACGGGCTGCCGCCCAGCGCGGCGGCGACGGGCGGCATGCTCGACCCGGCACGGGCCCTGCTGCCCCTGCCCGGGACGCGCGAGGGCCTGTTCTTCGCCGCCCTCGCCACCATCCCGAGGTCCAGCAACGGCCAGCGGCCGGTGGTCTTGATTCCCAACCCCTTCTATCACGTCTATGCCGGCGCCGCGCTTGCGGCGGGGGCCGAGCCGGTGTTCGTGCGGGCGACGCGCGAGACCGGGTTCCTGCCCGACTTCGCCGCGCTCGACCCGGCGCTCCTGGAGCGTACCGCCTATTGCACGCTGTGCTCGCCGTCCAATCCCCAGGGCGCGGCAGCCAGCCTGGAGCAGCTCCAGGAGCTAATCACCCTGGCCCGGCGCCACGATTTCGTGGTCGCGTTCGACGAGTGCTATGCGGAGCTCTACAACGACCGGCCGCCGACCGGCGCCGTGGAGGCGGCCGCGGCCCTCGACGGCTCGCTGGACCGGATGCTGGTGTTCCACTCGCTGTCCAAGCGCTCGTCCGCGCCGGGCCTGCGCTGCGGCTTCGCGGTCGGCGAGCCCGGCCTGGTCGACGCCCTGGGCGGCGTCCTGCAGGTCGGCGGTGCGGGCGTGCCGCTGCCGACCCTGGCCGCCGGTACCCGGCTGTGGCAGGAGCAGGATCACGTCGAGCGGAACCGCGCGCACTACCGTGCCAATTTCGCCGTGGCCGAGCGGGTGCTCGGCAATCGTTTCGGCTTCCGCAAGCCGGACGGCGGCTTCTTTCTCTGGCTCGAGGTCGGCGACGGCGAAGCGGCGGCGGTCGAGCTCTGGCGCAGCGCCGGCATTAAGGTCCTGCCCGGCGCCTACATGTGCGCGGAAGACGAGGGGGGCGAAAATCCCGGCAATGCCTATATAAGGGTAGCGCTGGTCTATGACCGCGATGTAACGGAAGCGGCACTCGGGCGCATCGGCGAAGTCTTGTGATGGTGGTTAGGGCCTCATGGCGATACGGAACGGCACGGTGACCCGCGACCTGCCAGGCAGACAGGCGGACCTGCCGGGCGGCGGCGGTATGGCGCGGCGCGGTCTCGTCGTGCTGGCCGGGCTGGCGCTGGTCGGCCTGGCGGTCGCGTTGCTCCTGGCCTGCCTCGGTTACCATCCGGGTGACCCGTCGTGGAACACGGCGACCGGCGGCGCCGCCAAGAACCTGCTGGGCCGGCCCGGCGCCGCGGCCGCCGATCTGGCATTGCAGAACCTGGGCCTCGCCGCCTTGCTGCTGCCGCTGCCGCTGATGGGCTGGGGCTGGCGTCTGCTGCGCGACGGGCGCCTGTCCGGTTGGTGGCTGCGGCTGCTGTTGCTGCCGATCGCGATGCTGTCCGCCGCCGTCGCCCTCGCGCCGCTCGTCCGGCCGGCCGTGTGGCCGGTCGCAACCGGACTCGGCGGCGCCCTCGGCGAGCTGCTGCTCGGCCGGGCCGCCGCGCTCGGTCTCGAGCGGGGTCCGGTGGTGGCCGGTGCCGCCCTGCTCGGCGCGCTGACCTTCCTCTATATCCTGGCCGTGACGCGCAGCGAGTGGAACGCGGTCGGACGCGGCTTCTCCCGGGTTTTCGGCGCCGTCCGGCGGCGGGCCGCCGAACCGGCTTCGGCGGAAGACGAACTGGCGCCACAAGCCCCGAAACGGCGCAAGACCAAGTCCGGGGATCGACGCGAGCCGAGCCTCGACGGACACAAGGTTGATCAGCCGGGCAAGGCGCCGGTCCTGGTCGCCGACAAGGCGCGCACGGCCCAGGGCAAGCGCGGCCGCGAGGCGGCCCAGGGGCGCCTCGACCTGGGGGCCACCGGGGACTACGAACTGCCGACCCTCGACCTCCTGGCCGCGCCGAAGAGCTCGCGCCGCGAGAGCGAGCTGAACCGGGACGCCCTGGAAAAGAACGCGCGGCTGCTCGAATCCGTGCTCCAGGATTTCGGTGTCAAGGGCGAGATCGTGAAGATCCGGCCGGGACCGGTGGTGACCCGCTACGAGCTGGAGCCGGCGCCGGGCACCAAGACCAGCCGGGTCGTCGGCCTGGCCGACGATATCGCCCGTTCGATGAGCGCCGTGTCCGTGCGGGCCGCGGTCGTGCCCGGCTCTAGCTCGATCGGCATCGAGCTGCCCAATGCGCAGCGCGAGACGGTCTTTCTGCGCGAGCTGCTGGGCTCGGAGAGCTTCGACCGGAACGGCGGCAGGCTGCCGCTGGTCCTCGGCAAGGACATCAGCGGGGGCCCGGTGATCGTCGACCTCTCGCGCATGCCGCACCTGCTGATTGCCGGCACCACGGGTTCGGGCAAGTCGGTGTCGATCAACGTGCTGATCCTGTCGCTGCTGTACCGCCTTTCGCCGGAGCAGTGCCGGATGATCATGATCGACCCGAAGATGTTGGAGCTCTCGGTCTACGAAGGCATACCGCACCTGCTTACGCCGGTCGTGACGGAACCGAAGAAGGCCGTCGTGGCGCTCAAGTGGACGGTGCGCGAAATGGAGGAGCGCTACCGCAACATGTCGCGTCTCGGCGTGCGCAACATCGACGGCTATAACGCGCGGATCGCCCAGGCCCGGCGCAGCGGCGAAGTGCTGACCCGGCGGGTTCAGACCGGGTTCGATTCCGAAACCGGCCAGCCGGTCACCGAGGAGCAACCCTTCGACCTCGAGCCGCTGCCCCAGATCGTCGTGGTGGTCGACGAGATGGCCGACCTGATGCTGGTTTCCGGAAAGGAGATCGAGACTGCGGTACAGCGGCTGTCCCAGATGGCCCGGGCCGCCGGCATCCACCTGATCATGGCGACCCAGCGGCCCTCGGTCGACGTCATCACGGGCACGATCAAGGCCAACTTCCCGACCCGGATCTCGTTCCACGTGACCTCGAAGATCGACAGCCGCACGATCCTCGGCGAAATGGGGGCCGAGCAGCTCCTGGGCAAAGGCGACATGCTGTACATGGCCCAGGGCGGGCACGTCACCCGCGTGCACGGGCCCTGGGTGACCGACCGGGAGGTGGAGGTGGTGGTCAATCACCTGAAGCGCCAGGGCCAGCCCGCCTATGTCGAGGCCGTGACCGAGGAGGAGGAGCCCACCTTCGACGGCGCGGAGGGCGGCGGCACCGGCGACGAGCTTTACGACAAGGCGGTGGCGGTCGTCTGCCAGCACGGCAAGGCCTCGACCAGCTTCGTCCAGCGTCACCTGCAGATCGGCTACAACCGGGCGGCCCGGATCATCGAGAAGATGGAGGCCGAGGGCATCGTGAGCCAGGCCAATCACGTGGGCAAGCGCGAGGTCCTGGTCCAGGGACCCGGGGATATCTGAGCATTCCAAACCGTAGCATGGCCCACAAGGAGACCGACCGACCATGCTGTACCGTCGCCTAGTTCTGGGACTGCCGCTCGCCGGCTTGGTCCTGCTTTCCGCCCTCGGCACCGGCCACGCAGCATTGCAGCCGGACGAGGTCCAGGCGGTCCTGAAGGCCGAGCTCTATCTGAACCGGATCACGACCCTTCGCGCGCGCTTCGTCCAGGTCTCGTCGAACGGCGCCTATGCCGAAGGCGAAGTTCACGTGCGGCGGCCGGGCCGGCTGCGCTTCGAGTACGATGCGCCGCATCCGGTCCTGCTGATCGCCGACGGCATTAACCTGCTGTACTACGACAAAGAGCTGAAACAGGCGACTTTCATTCCGTTGTGGGAAACGCCGTTGTGGTTCCTGATCCGCAGTCAGGTCGATCTGTCCGGCAATATCCAGGTGACCGACGTGAGCCTGGCCGCCGGGACCGTCCGGATCACCGTGCAGGAGAAGGGCGCGGATCAGACCGGGGCGGTGACCCTGGCTTTCAGCGATCAGCCCTTTGCGCTGCGCGGTTGGGAGGTAACCGACGCCCAGGGCATCACCACGCGGGTCAGCTTACTCAACCCGGTGTACGGCCGGAAGGCGGCCGACAAGCTGTTCGAATACGGCGACCTGGACATCTACGGGTTCCGGGGCTCGGGAAGGGAGCGTTGAGGCGCGCCCGCAAGGCCGGGAGCCTGTTTGTCGACGGTTCCGCACGCGTTCGAATTGACGGCAGAGGCCGGCACTTGCGCGTGGCGCAAGGCTGGCTTAGCTAATTGCCATGGACAAGACATCCGTCAGACCCTTGATCGGCGTACCGGCCGACGTCAAGGAGATCACCGGTCAACCGTTCCACGCGGTCGGCGACAAATACCTGCGGGCCATCACCCTGGCGGCGGATGGCCTGCCGTTCGTCATCCCCGCCTTCGGCGAGCTCTACGATCTGCCCGACCTGGTGCACCGCCTCGACGGCATCATGCTGACCGGCAGCCCCTCCAACGTGCACCCCACGCACTATGGGGTGGTGCCGACCCCCGAGGCCGAGCCGCACGACGAGGCGCGCGACGCCACCACGCTGCCCCTGATCCACGAGGCGCTGAAACAGGGAATTCCCATGCTGGCCATCTGCCGCGGCATGCAGGAACTGAACGTCGCGCTGGGCGGCAGCCTGCACGCACGGGTTCACGAGTTGCCCGATCGCCTCGACCACCGGCGTCCGGAGCACGACGACATGGATGTTCAGTACGGACCGCGGCACACGATCGCCCTGAAGCCAGGCGGAGCCTTTCACCGCCTGGCCGGCAGCACCGAGATCACCGTCAATTCGCTACACTGGCAGGCCCTCGACCGCGTCGCGCCGGACCTTCGGATAGAGGCCGAGGCTTCGGATGGGACAATCGAGGCGGTTAGCGTCAGGGACGCCAAGGATTTCGCCCTCGGCGTTCAGTGGCACCCGGAATACCGGGTCCTGGACGATGCGTTC
>JAOUCL010000124.1 GCA_029859805.1 Rhodospirillales bacterium
CAAGACCGAGCAGCTGACCATCGAGGCCGCATGCCAGATGGAATGCGAGATCGCGATGTCGGAGAACAACGCCAACAACGCGACCTATCTGAAGAAGCTGATCGACGAGCACGGCGTCAAGCTGCGCGAGTTCAACGACGACGTCTATGACAGCTTCGGCGAGGCCGCCGAGCAGGTCATGGAAGAGACCCGCGCGCACAGCGCGCTTGCCAAGAAGGTCCATGGCAGCTTTGCCGACGCCCGCAAGAACGTGGGCGGCTGGATGAAGCTTTCGGACGTCAGCTACTCGCTGAAGCGCAATCGGGTCCTCGGCCTCTGACAGCCCTGGATCGTAACGACAGATCGTGGGGCGGAGTGAGCCTCCGCCCCACGGCCTTTGAGGCCGCAGCCCCATGTCAGTTTCAGAGTCCGACCGGATCGCCAGCGGTTATCATTGGACAAACTCCGTGCTGGGCTTTCGCTTCCTTGCGTGGACGATCGTCGGGACGCTGTTCGCCTATCTGCTGAATATCTATCTGACGTTCTGGCGCGAATGGCCCGGCGCCGGCAGCGCATTCGGACCGGACGGCTCCGCAGCGGCATGGCTGCAGATCGTGATCTATCTGCTGTCGGTTGCAGGGCCGGCGGTTTTCGTATTGCGGTCCAGGGATCGCACGCTGCGTCAGGATAACGAGGCGATTTCGGCGATCGCCGCTTATATCGCGAGATTTGCGTTCTGGGTCGTGTTTCTGGTCGGGGTTGCGGATGCGCTGATATCGTTCCTGCGGGTCGAGGAACTGCTGGAGTTCTTCGTCGGCGCCGATATCACCACGCAGCTTGGCCGCAGCCAGTTCCGCGCGCCCTATGTACATTTCCCGCTGATCCTGGCCTCGCTGGTCCTCGCCGCGGTCACGCGTACGCTGGGCTTCACGTGGCTGGCGCTGCTGGTCGTCGTGGCGGAACTGCAGATCGTCGTCTCGCGTTTCGTGTTCTCCTACGAGCAGGCCTTCATGGGCGACATGGTCCGCTTCTGGTATGGCGGGCTGTTCCTGTTCTCCAGCGCCTATACCCTGGTCGAGGAAGGCCATGTACGGGTCGACGTGCTCTATTCCGGCTTTACCGACAAGACCAAGGGCCTGGTCAATGCGGTGGGCGCGTTGCTGCTGGGACTTCCGCTCTGCTGGGTCATCCTCGTCGTCGGCCTGGGCCAATCGACCGCCATAATCACCAGCCCCATCCTGCGGCTCGAAGTCTCGCAATCGGGTTTCGGCATGTACGTCAAGTACCTGCTGGCCGCCTATCTGGCCGTTTTCGCCGTAACCATGGCGATTCAGTTCGCCGCCTATCTGCTGGAAGGCGTCGCCGATTGCCGCGGCGACCCGGGCGGGCGGGAGCACGAGCCGGACATTTCGCAATAGAGCTGGAAGAGACAAAGACGCCGCCATGGAGCTTGTTTTTCTCCTTCTGCTGATCGTGCTGATGATCTGGGCATTGGGATCCGGGTTCCCGGTGGCGTTTTCGCTGCCCGGCTCGGCAATCTTGTCCATCGGCGCCGCCGCCTTCGCTGGCTGGCTGTTCGCGGGTGACGCCAGCGCCTATTTCGCACAGGGCGGCCCGTGGCAGTGGCTGACCGCCGGCGTGACCAACTTCCGCGGTATCTACTGGGAGGCGGAGCGGGACACGCTGATCGCCATTCCGCTGTTCGTGTTCATGGGCATCATGCTGCAGCGCTCGAAGATCGCCGAGGATCTGCTGGTGACCATGGCGCAGCTGTTCGGCCCGATGCCGGGCGGCCTGGGCATTTCCGTGGTCTTCGTCGGCGCGCTGCTGGCGGCGACCACCGGCATCGTCGGCGCCACGGTCGTGGCGATGGGCCTGATCTCGCTGCCCGCCATGATGCGCAACAAATATTCGAACTCTCTAGCGACCGGGACGATCGCCGCGTCCGGCACGCTCGGCCAGATCATTCCGCCGTCCATCGTACTGATCATTCTGGCGGACCAGCTGGCCAGCGCCGTCGATCAGGCCGGCGCCACGCGCAAGGGCCTCTACAAGGCGGCGACCGGCGAGATTTCCATGCCGTCGGAGTTCGACATCGTGTCGACCAGCGCCGGCGACATGTTCATGGGTGCCTTCATCCCGGGGCTCGTCCTGGTCGGCCTCTACATGTTGTTCATCCTGGTGCTGTCCCTGCTGCGGCCGCACATGGCGCCCGCCGTCCATTTCGATGGCAAGTACGATGCGAGATTCGCGGCGCGCGTGGCGCTGATCCTGGTGCCGCCGCTGGCGCTGATCTTCGTCGTGCTCGGCTCCATCATCATGGGCGTCGCCACGGTCAATCAGGCCGGCGCCATCGGCGCGGTCGGCGCAACGATCATGGCTGGCTATCGGTTGCGCGAAGGCAGGTCGGGTGCCTATTGGCCTGCCATTCTGTCCATCGTGTCGGTGACCGCCCTGGCATTGATCGCCAACATCCACCCCATCAACGTCAAGAACATCAATACCGGCGGTGATGTCGTCTCCCTGAGTCTGGCGAGCGTCATGACGGTTGGGTTCGTTGTTTCGGTCGTCTGGAGCTTCTGGCGAACGCTGACGACGGAAAACACACTGCGCGGAGTGATGGTCGAAACCGCCAAGACGACGTCTCTGGTGTTCATCATCCTTCTCGGCGCGGCGATGCTGACGGCCGCTTTCCGCGGTTTCGGCGGCGAGGAGTTGGTCAAGGACTTCCTGACCAACCTGCCGGGCGGCTTCTGGGTCCAGTTCATCATCGTCATGGCGGTGATCTTCCTCCTCGGCTTCTTCCTCGACTTCATCGAAATCGCCGTGGTCGTGGTGCCGATCGTGGCGCCGATCCTGCTGGCCGATCCCTCGGCGAACATCACCGCGGTCTGGCTCGGGGTGATGATCGGCCTGAACATCCAGACGTCGTTCCTGACGCCGCCCTTCGGCTTCGCCCTGTTCTACCTGCGGGGCGTCGCGCCCGCCGTGGTCCGTACGGTCCAGATCTACAAGGGCGTCGTAGCCTTCATCTGCCTGCAGCTTGTCGGCCTCGCCATCGTCGGCGCCAGCCCGTGGCTGGTCAACTTCCTGCCGAACCGGATCTCCCTGACCTCCGACACCGCGCCGCCACCGCAGAATCCGCGCCTGCAGTACTGCCTGGAGGATTATCTGTTCCAACAGTTTGACGCGCGTGAAACCGAGCTCATGGCGGCCATCGGCGGGGCGCGCCGGCTCGACCTGTCCTACCTGCCGAAGGACATGCAGAAGAACGCGGCCAGGGCGTTCGAACGGGCCGGCGAGACCTTCGCGCTTGTCGCCGACGTCCGCGCGGCGGAGGCCGCGGTCGCCGCCAAGGCTGGCGCCTACACGCCGTTGCGCGACCGGGTTCGCGACATCCAGCGGGATATCGCCAGGATCAATGCCAGGATCGAGGAGGCCGAGAGCCGGATCGCGCGCATGTCGAGCGCAACGGAAGAGGAACAGGCGACCTTGCCCGCCGTCGAAGCCGAGGTCCGGGACCTCGAGGCCAGACGAAAGGATCTGCGGGCGCGGATTCCGGAGAGCTGGGCCGAGCGGAGCGATGCGATTCAGGCGCTTCAGAAAGAAGGGGAAAACGCGCGCGGGGCATACCGCCGCAACGTCGACGGCGCCTACGGGCCAATCAGTGAGATCGTTACGATCATCGCCGCCACCGATCTTCTGGAGGCAGCCAGGGACGGCATGGAGGATCTGAAGGACATCGTCGAGAGCGCCGACCCGGAAACGGCCGCGGAGCGGATCAACGAGGTCGCACGGGCGGTCGGCAAGATCGACGGCGCTGGCGATATCCGCTCACTCTTGTCGAAGGCCCGGCGGGCGATCAGAGGCAAGACACCGGAGCCGGACAAGGCGCTCGAACTCATCGACATGGCGCTTGCCGAACATGCCGCTGAAATGGCTTGGCGCAGACAGGCCAAGACAGATCTTCTGCCCGGGCTGGAGGCCTACGAAGTGGCGATCCGCGATACCATCGGCCTGCGCCAGCAGCCGCGCCTGCCCGTACAGCAGGTCAAGGAAATCGTCGGCTGCCTCTCGCAACACCGGGACATCTCGCTGAACTTCTAAGGCGTCACGCGGCCGGGGCTTCGCCCAGGGCAATCGCTTGAATCGCACATCTTCTTCCTCCCCCCTTGCGGGGGAGGACCGAGGAGGGGGGACAGGCCTCTTGGATCGGAATGACACCTCCGAGCGCAGTGCGCGTGGCCTTGACCACCCCCATCCAAACCTTCCCCCGTCGAGGGGGAAGGCTTTATGCCATTCACCTGGCGGTGTTGCAGTTCGATCGGGTTGCGGCTAGCGTGCCGCCAACACGCAACGACAGGGCGGCCAGAAGAATGCGTTGGACCGAACGGCGCGAACGTTTTCGCGCGCTCCTCGCCGGGGACCGCTGCGTCCACCCCGGCTCCGTCTTCGATCCGGTCTCCGCGCGCATCGCCGAGGACCTCGGCTTCGAGGTCGGCATGTTCGCGGGCTCGGTCGCGTCGATGACGGTGCTCGGCGCTCCCGACCTGATCGTGCTGACGCTGAGCGAGTTCGCCGAGCAGGCGTATCGCATCTGCCGCGCCGGCACTCTCCCGCTCCTGGTCGACGCGGATCACGGCTACGGCAACGCCCTCAACGTCACGCGCACGGTGGAGGAGCTAGAGGCGGCAGGCGTCGCCGCGCTCTCGATCGAGGACACGGAGCTGCCCCAGCCCTTCGGCGCGCTCGGCGAGACGCGGCTGGTGTCCGTCGAGGAGGGCGTCGGCAAAATGCGCGCCGCGCTCGAGGGCCGCCGGGACCCCAAGCTGGTGATCGCCGGACGGACCAGCGCGGTCGCGGTGACCGGCATCGAGGACGCGGTCGCGCGCGCCAAGGCCTACGAGGCCGCGGGCGTCGACGCGATCTTCCTGGTCGGCCTCAAGACGCGCGACCAGCTGGAGGCCATCTCCGCGGCGGTGACCCTGCCGCTCATCCTCGGCGGCGCCGGGCCCGAGGTCATGGACCTGGACTATCTGGGCGGCAAGGGCGTGCGCGTCTGCCTCCAAGGCCACCAGCCCTTCATGGCCGCCGTGCGCGCCGTCGCCGAGACTTTGAAGGCGCTGCGCGACGGCACCCCGCCGGCCGAGCTCGAGGGCCTCGCATCCGCCGAGCTCATGAAGCAGGTCACCCGCGCCGAGGACTACCGGCGCTGGATGAAGGATTTCCTCGGCGGCGAGTAAGGCGCGCCCGTCGGCGCGGCGCCTATCGGATAACCGAGCCGATGTCGGGACGGCCTTTCCGGGAATGCAGGGAGTCCGGCACGCTCAGGAACGAGCGCTCCGGCGGGCACTTCAAATTCAGGTCACTGGACCTATGCAGGCACGCTTTGGCGAAGCCTCGGACAGCCGGGTACAGCCATACGCTGCCCTGCGGTTGGACAGTAGCGTTGCATTCACGCGTCGCGGCGATGTCCCGAAGCGCGGTCAAGAGGCTTTCTGGTTTCTTTCCGACCACTGTCGGCGGAGAATCTGGAATCCCAAACATTGTGCCGCATAGGAAACAATCGCCGGAGTCCGGTCCCGATGGGCGGCCTTTCGGACGCCAACACCTTCGCCGGCACTGGCCAATTAACCACAACTAGCGTAGTATTATCTTACGACTAGACATGAAGTACAGGGAATGCAGGCGGAAACGGGGGCAAGACCATGACACGGGCGATTTCGCGTGGCAGCTGGACGGCGGCCCTGGTCGTGTCGGGGCTGTTCTTGCTGGTTTCCTGGCCGGGCCATTCGGCGGTCCCGACGGCGATCAACTATCAGGGCTCGCTGACCGACGCTTCCGGCACCCCGATCAACACGACGCTCGACATGACCTTCTCGCTCTACGACAGCGCCGGGGCGGCGAGCGCCCTGTGGAGCGAGACCCAGTCGGTCACCGTGACCAACGGCGTGTTCAGCGTGGACCTCGGCACGGCGACGCCCTTCCCGCCGAACTTCTTCACCGCACCGCTCTACCTCGGCGTCACGGTGGTCGGCGACGCGGAGATGACGCCGCGTCTGCCGTTCCGCGCGGTACCCTTCGCCTTCAGCGCCGAGCAGCTGGTCGCCTGCGCGCCGGGCGAGACCAACTGCGCGGGCACCTGCGTCGACCTGCAGACCGACGAGAGCAACTGCGGGACCTGCGGCAACGTCTGTGTGGGCGGTGAGATTTGCGTTGGCGGAGTCTGTGCCGCCGACGGCGACGGCGACGGCTGGACCGTGGGCGCGGGCGACTGCGACGACGGCGATCCGAACGTGAACCCCGACGCGGCCGAGGTCTGCAACAGTATCGACGACGACTGCGACGCCAGCATCGACGAGCCCGGCGCGATCGGCGAAACGGAATGGTTCGCGGACCTCGACGCCGACGGATTCGGCGATTCGGCCTCTTCGATTTTCGCGTGCTCGCAACCGCCGAACACCGCCGACAACGGCGGCGACTGCGACGACGCGGACCCCGACGTCAATCCCGGCGCGGCCGAGGTCTGCAACGGCGCGGACGACAACTGCAATTCGAGCACCGACGAGGGCGTCTGCATTTGCGGCAACACCGTGACCGAGGCCTTCGCGGGCGAAACCTGCGACGACGGGAATGCCAACGACAACGACGACTGTATCAACGCCTGCCAGGTGGCAACCTGCGGCGATGGGGTCCTGCATAATCAAGGGTCGGGCACCGAGCAGTGCGACGACGGCAACGCGATCAACGGCGACGGCTGCTCGGATGCCTGTTTCCTGGAAGGCGGGTCCTCTTGCGTCGGCATTCCCGACGGCACCCTCTGCGACGACGCAGACGCCTGTACGGTGCCGGATCAATGCCAGTCGGAAATCTGCGTCGGTGGGGCACCGCTCGTCTGCGACGACGATAACATCTGCACGACCGATTCCTGCGACCCGGTCACCGGCTGCGTCTTCACCAACCTCCCGAACGGCACCTCTTGCGGGCCCAGTGGAGAGGTGTGCGACGGGGCGGGCACCTGCCTGGCGCCATAGACTCCAGGGAGGAGCCGGTGAATAAAGCGATATACGCGGGATTTCTGGCCGCCGTGGCGGTCTTGGTCTTGGGTCCGGGTTCTCTATCGCCGGCTCGGGCCCAGGGCATGAGCGTGGAGCAGGGCGAGGCGATCCTGGAGGAGTTGAAGGCGATCCGCGCGCTGCTCGAGCGCATGGAGGGGCGCGGCCTGCCGTCGGCCCCCTCGGCGGCCCGGCCCCAGGCCACCCGCCCGCAGGCGGCCGCCAGGGTCAGCGTCTCGGCCAAGGATCGCCCGGCGCTAGGCGACCCCGAGGCGCCGCTCACCCTGGTCGAATTCACCGACTACCAGTGCCCCTTCTGCAACCGCTTCTTCAAGACCGCCTTTCCCGAGCTCAAGAAGACCTACATCGACAGCGGCAAGCTGCGCCTGGTGATCAAGGACCTGCCGCTCGCCTTCCACGCCAATGCGCGCGGGGCGGCCCAGGCGGCGCACTGCGCCGGCGAGCAGGGCAGGTTCTGGCCCCTGCACGACAAGCTCTACGAGAACGCCGCCCGGCTGCAGGCCGCCAACCTGCCGGGCTATGGCGAGCAGGCCGGGCTGGAGATCGCCGCCTTCCGCGACTGCCTGGCGAGCGAGCGCCACCTCGAGGCGATCGACGGCGACGCGGCCGAGGCCGGGCGCGTCGGCATCACCGGGACGCCCAGCTTCGTGCTCGGCCACACCACGGCGGACGCGATCGCCGGCGAGAAGATCGTCGGCGCCAAGCCCTTTGCCGCCTTCGAGGCCAGGATCGAGGCGCTGCTGGCCGAAGTGGACAAACCGCGGCAAGAGGGACGGCGCAACGGCGACACGCCGGACGCCAGCAGCGCCAAGTACCGCCTGACCGGCACCACCGGCGCCTGGCCGGTAAAGGACTGAGCGCAGGTGATTCCATTCGGCGCTCGCCGCCCGCGCGCCGACGTGACACAATGGGGACCGTCAGCGACTGCGAGGAGATCGGCCATGCCTCTCCTGGACTGGAAGGACGAGTTCGAGACCGGCATCGTCTACATCGACTTCGAGCACCGGCGCCTCGTCGAGTTGATCAACCAGACCTGCGCCAACCTGGGCCCGGAGAGCTCCGAGGAGCGGGTCGCGGAATGTTTGGGCGACCTCTATGCCCAGATCTGCGCGCACTTCGCGCTGGAAGAACGGCTCATGCGCGAAAAGAAGTACGAACTCTACGACCTCCACAAGACCGACCACGAGAAGCTGCTCGAGGAACTGCGCTTCATGATGGACGCCTTCGAGGCCGGCGCCTGCGAGACCTGCGGGAAGACCCTGGACGAATGCCTGTCGTCCTGGTTCCACAAGCACTTCATGACCAAGGACGCGCGGTTCGAGACTCTGGGGGCCTAGCCGGACGGCGAGGACCGGCTGCCGCGCTCAGCCGGCGGGCTTCGCGGCCGGCTCGGCCGGTTTTGCGGGAATCGCCGTCTTCTCGGGCATTGCCGGCATCGGCCGGACGTCCCCGGCCATTGCGGCGTTGATCGGCGGCGCATAGACGTCGATCACTACCTTGGTGCCGTGTTCGAAGTGGCGCAGCGTGGCGCCCGCCGGAATCCCGATTTGAACGGCCAGCTCGCCGCCGTCCGGCCGCGATGCCAGGCTCTTGACCAAGGGAGGAGGGTTGTGCCGGTAGCCCGACAGGTCGAGCGTGGCCAGCCGTTCGAAGTGCACGGTCACCTGGTTCGATCCGTTCTCCACGCGATAGGGCACCCGGGTCCGCCAGTCGAAGACCACGCGGTTGAAGCCCCCGTGCTCGCCCACTCGTACGCGTACATTCGGAGCCATAGCTTCTTGCGCCTCGGCGAGGCCGGGCAGCAGAAGGGCCGTACAAAGTACGGCAAGGGAAACTAGGCGCATCGTTGCCCCTCCATCTCAGCGCCACCCGGGAAAATCCAGGGCGGGCAAGGACATAAGGGGACAACAATAGAGGACAAATCGTTAAAAAAGCCTGTCCCGCGGCCCCTCGCGCCGGGCGGCGATCAGGAACTCCTTGTTGCCCTCGGGACCGGTGATCGGGCTCTCGACGAGGCCCAGCACGGACCAGCCCGGCAGGCCGTCGAGCCAGGCCTCGATGCGCCGGCAGACCTCGCCGTGCAGCGCCGGGTCGCGCACCACGCCGCCCTTGCCGACCCGGCCCTTGCCGACCTCGAACTGCGGCTTGATCAGCGCGACCAGGCGCGCGCCGGGGCGGGTCAGCGCGAGCGGCGCCGGCAGCAGGGTCTGCAGGCCGATGAAGCTGGCGTCGCAGACCACCAGGTCGACCGGCTCCGGCACCTGCTCGGCGCCGAGATAGCGGGCGTTGGTCCGCTCCAGCACGACGACCCGGGGCTCCTGGCGCAGCTTCCACGCCAGCTGGCCGTGGCCCACGTCGACCGCGTAGACGCGGGCGGCGCCGCGGGCGAGCAGAACGTCGGTGAAGCCGCCGGTCGAGGCACCGACATCCAGACAGACCAGGCCCGCCGGATCGATTGCGAAGCGGTCCAGGGCCTCGACCAGCTTGAGACCGCCGCGGCTGGCCCAGGGGTGGTCCTGGCCTTTCACGCCGAGCGGCGCGTCCTCCGGGACCTGCTGGCCCGCCTTATCGACGCGACGGGTCCCGGAATAGACCTGGCCCGCCAGGATCAGGGCCTGCGCCTTGGCCCGGCTCTCCGCGAGACCGCGTTCGACGAGCAACTGATCGGCCCGCTGCTTGCCACGTGCCGTCATAGGCCGGCCGGGGGGCTGACCGGAGTCGGCGGGCGCCAGAACCGCTCGCGGCGGTGGAAGCGCAAAACGAGCAGGCCGGCCACCATCACCAGGCCGAGCGCCAGGCCGAGCCAGATGCCGAGGCCGCCCAGCCCGGCCGGAAAGGCCAGCAGAAGGCAGGCGCCGAAGCCGATCGGCCAGTAGCTGACCAGCGCGACCAGCATGGGCGTGCGGGTATCCTTCAGGCCGCGCAGGGCGCCGGCCGCGATGATCTGCAATCCGTCGAACAGCTGGAAAACGGCGGCGACCGCGAGGAAGGACACGGCGATGGCCGCGACCTCGAGGCTGCCGGGGGCGCTCAGGTCGAGGAAGAGGTCGATGACCGTGTGCGGCAGAAACCAGAACACGGCGGCCGGCGCGATACTGAAGCCGGCGCCCAGGGCAAGCGCGATCCAGCCGGCCCGCCCGACCGCCGGCCGGTCGCCCCGGCCCGCCGCCAGCCCGACCCGGACCGTGGCCGCCTGGCCGATGCCGAGCGGCACCATGAAGGCCACGGCGGCGCACTGGAGGGCAATGGCATGGGCCGCCAGCTGCGCGGTGCCGAGCACGCCCATGACGTAGAGAGCGGCGGCGAAAAGCCCCGATTCAGCGAGGATGGTCAGGCCGATCGGCATGCCGATCCGCAGCACTTCCCGGAAGCGGGGCCAGTTGGCGCTCCAGAAGCGGGCGAGCAGGGCGTAGCGGCGGAACCGGCGGTCCCACTGGGTGTAGCCAAGAAGCGCCAGGAGCATGAGCCACTGGACCAGGCTGTTGCTGATGCCGGCACCGGCGACCCCGAAGGCCGGAAAGCCGAAATGGCCGAACATCAGGGTGTAGTCGCCGAGCGCGTGCAGGCAAGCGCCGGCGACGATCACGACCAGGGCGGCCCGCGGCCGGGAGTGGGCCACGACGAAAGCCCGCAGCACGATCACCAACAGGCTCGGAATCAGGCCCCACACGGCGGCATGGAGGTAGGCCTCGGCCAGGACGATGCTGTTCTCCGCCTGTCCCAACAGGCGCAGCAAGGGCGCCGCGTTCCATATCAGCACGCTGAACAGGAGACCGATCAGGGTGACCGCCCAAAAGCCCTGACGCACGCTGTGGCGCACGGCGCGGAAGTCGCGGGCCCCCAGGGCCTGCGCCGCCATGGGCGAGACCGCGACGCCGACGCCCAGGCCGAAGAGGTAGAGCGGAAAATAGAAGTTGATGCCGAGGGCGCCGCCGGCCAGCTGCTCGGGACCGAGCCAGCCCAGCATCACCGTGTCGATGGTGCGGATCGCGACCTGTCCCAGCTGCGTCACGATCAAGGGCAGGGCCAGGTGAACGGTCGCCCGGACCTCCGCCCACCACAGCGCGGCGGGCTGGGCGGCGGCCGGCACCGCAGGGGCGGCTGCGTCGCTGGAAGGCGGTGCGGTCATGGAACACTCTTGTGGATTTTGCCCCCGCTTGGCAAGCGCGGCGGTGGACGGTCGGAGAGGCTATCCGGGTTCGTCGCTCCTTGTCGCGTAGGGTGCCGCCGGTCTCTCGCGCCCATCGACCGCTTGGACCGCCGGTATCGGCCCCTATAGCCGTACTTCGCCGTGCTTGCTACGCTGGTGACGGTGGAAGCCAGAGGTTGAGTCCGGGCCGTGATGACCTTCGAACAGGCAGCCGTCTTCGTTGTCCTGGCCGCCGCGATGGCCCTCTTCATCTGGGGCCGCTGGCGCTACGACATCGTCGCCATCCTCGCCTTGCTGGCGGTGGTCTATCTCGGCATCGTGCCGCCGGAGGCCGCCTTCTCGGGCTTCGGCCACCCGGCGGTGATCACCGTCGCGGCGGTGCTCGTGATCAGCCGGGCGCTGCAGGTCTCCGGCGTGGTCAATCACCTGGCGCGGCTTCTCGCGCCGACGCGCGGAAGCACGCGTCACCAGATCGCCGCGACGAGCAGCCTTGCCGCGGTTCTTTCGGCCTTCATGAACAACGTCGGTGCCCTGGCATTGATGCTGCCCGTCACCCTGCGCAACGCATACCGGGCCGGCCGGTCCCCGTCCCAGGTGCTGATGCCGCTGTCCTTCGCGACGCTGCTCGGCGGGTTGATCACGCTGATCGGCACGCCGCCGAATATCGTCATTGCGACCTTCCGCGAGCAATACACCGGCACAGCCTTCAAGATGTTCGACTTTGCGCCGGTCGGCCTCGCCGTGGCAGCGGTCGGACTCGTCTACATCACGACCGTTGGCTGGCGCCTCATTCCACGGCACCGGCACGGCGAGACCGACGAGAACGACCGGTTCCACATCGAGGCCTACATCACCGAGGCCATCGTGCCGGAGGAATCGACTCTCGCCGGCGAGCAGGTCCGCAAGATCGAGCAGCTGTGCGAGAACGAGGTGACCGTGATGGCGATCATCCGCGGCAAGCGCCGGGTGCTCGCCCCGTCGAGCGTCGAACGCCTGCGGCCGAACGACATTCTTCTCCTGGAAGGCGACCCCGCCTCGCTGGAGCCTCTGTTCGACGGCGCCAAGCTGGAGCAGACTGGCCAACAGGAGATCCGGGCCGAACAGCTGCGCTCCGACGACGTGCGGGTGGTCGAGGCCGTGCTCATGCCCAACTCGCCGATCGAGGGGCAGTCGATGCGCGGCCTGAGGATGCACGACCGCTACGGCATCAACCTCTTGGCGGTCGCCCGCCGCGGCCAGGCCCCGAAGACGCGCCTCGGCAGCATCCGGTTCAAGACCGGCGATGTCCTGCTGCTCCAGGGCGAACGGAACACCCTGCAGCAGGTCCTGGCCGCCCTGGGGTGCCTCCCTCTGGCCGAGCGCGGCCTGAAGGTCGCCCGCCGGCGGCGGATCCTCCTGCCGATGGGGATCTTCGGCGCGGCCATCGCGGCCGCCGCCTACGGCTTCGTGCCGGTTCAGATCGCCTTCGTCACCGCGGTCGCCGCGCTGATCCTCACCAAGACGCTTTCGCTCCGCGACGTATACGATGCCGTCGAATGGCCGATCATCCTGCTGCTCGGTGCGCTCATTCCGGTCGGCGAGGCGCTGCAGGCGACGGGTGGGACGACGCTGATCGCCGAGGCGATCGTCTCCCTGGCCGGGGCGGTGCCGACCTGGACGATGCTGGCATTGCTGATGGTCGCGTCGATGCTGCTGTCCGACCTCATACACAACACGCCCACGGCCGTACTGATGGCCCCGGTCGCCGTCGGCATCGCTCAACAGCTGGGCCTGCCCGTCGATCCTTTCCTGATGGCCGTGGCGGTCGGCAGCGCGTCCCCATACCTGACGCCGATCGGCCATCAGTCGAATACGCTGGTCATGGGCCCGGGGGGATATCGCTTCGGCGACTATGCGCGAATGGGCATACCGCTCGAAATTCTGATCGTCGCGGTCGCCGTTCCGATGATCATGTGGGTCTGGCTGCCGTAGAGCGCTGCCCGCAGCGCTCAGGAGTCGGCGGGTACCGGCCCGTCAAAGGCCGTCGACCAGCGGTCCCGGCGATGGAAGCGCCAGATCGCCAGGACCGCCACGACCATGAGCCCGAGCGCCAGCCCGGCCCAAACGCCGAGGCCGCCGAAACCGAACGCAAACCCGAGCAGGGCGCCGGTGCCGAAGCCGACCGGCCAATAGCCGAGCGTGGCCAGGATCATGGGAACGCGGGTATCCTTCAGCCCCCGCAGGGCGCCGCCGGCGATGATCTGCGCCCCGTCGAAGACCTGGAACAGGGCGACGATCCCGAGCAGCGAACCCGCCAGCTCGACCACCGGCAAATGCTCGGGGGCGCCCAGGTCGAGGAACAGACCAGCCAGCGGGCGCGGCAGCAGCCAGAACACCAGCGCACTGAAGACCGCGAAACCGGCGCCCAACACCAGCGCCGACCAGCCGGCGCGCCCCACGCCCGCTCGGTCGCCGGCCCCGACGGCCAGCCCGACCCGCACGGTGGCCGCCTGGCTGATGCCGAGCGGGACCATGAAGGCGACGGCCGCGCACTGCAGGGCGATCGCGTGGGCTGCCAGCTGCGTCGTGCCGAGTAATCCCATGAGGAAGGCGGCGGCCGAAAACATGCCGGACTCCGCCATTATCGTGAGGCCGATCGGCGCCCCGATCCTGACAATCTCGCGGAAGCGGGCCCAGTCGGCACGCCAGAAGCGGGTGAGCGGGGCATAGCGGCGCAGCCGCCGGTCCCGCATGACGAAGCCGAGCAGCGCCAGGAACATGAAGACGTTGACCAGAGCGCTGCTGATGCCCGCCCCGACCAGGCCGAGCGCGGGAAAGCCGAAGTGGCCGAACATCAGCGCATAGTTGCCGAGCGCGTTGACGCCCACGCCCAGCAGCGTGACCACCAGGACCGAGCGCGGCCTGGAATGCGCCG
>JAOUCL010000380.1 GCA_029859805.1 Rhodospirillales bacterium
CCATGGTCTGGAGCTTCTGAAGGCTGCTCACGGTGATCGCGGCGAACGCGACGATCGAGAAGATGGCGGCGTACATTTCGGCGTAGTCGGCGACGGACCGATGGTAGGTGATCAGGTCCCCGATGCCGGTCGGCGTGATCAGCAGCTCGGCCAGGACGACCCCGATGAATCCGGCCGCTATGCCCAGTCTCAGGCCCGCGAAGATCAGCGGACTGGCGTCCGGCAGGATGATCTTGGCGATGACCTGCACTCTGCTGCCCTGGAATGCCCGGCACATCTCTATCAGCGAGGGGCTGGCGTTTCGCACGGCCTTGTAGGAGTTCAGCACGATGACCGGGGCGGCGAGGATGCAGACCGCGATGACCTTGGCGGTCAGGCCGATTCCGTAAATGAAGGTGATCAAGGGAATGAGGGCGGCGACGGGGGCGGCCTGAAGAACGATGAAGACCGGCGCGACGAAGAATTCGAAAAGCCGCGACAGACCCATCGCGATACCGGCGAGTATCCCGAAAACGCCCGAAATGAAGAGGCCGATGACCAAGGGCTGCAGCGTCGAGAGATAAGCGCGTCCCATGCTGCCGTCGAGCGTCATCTGGAACAGGGCCGCCATCGTCGCGCCGAAGGTTGGAAAAGCCGGGCTGATCGGAACCCGCCCGGCAAGCTCCCACGCGCCGAAAACCAGAACGAACGAGGCCAGCCGCCAGACGGCGGTGGACGAAAGCGGGCGAAACGGCCCTCCCAGTCCTACAGGCTCAAAATCACGTGTCGTCATCCGACGGTTTCTCGACGGCTCGGAAGCCGTATCTGCCGGGGGCAGGGAGGTCCCGGACCGATACGGCCATCGGTCAGGTCTTCGCGCTCAATTCGCCGATGCGGTCACATCCGGCCCAGCTTGTTCTGAGCCTTGTCGAGCGGACCGAGATACCAGAAGTCCTCGATCTTCAGGCTGGCCGGGTCGCCCTGCAACTGGCCGGCGATCGCGTAGAACTCGAAATCGGTCTTGACCGCTTCGGGGCCGCCGCCATTGACCGGAAAGGCGCCACTCTTGGCCGACTCGGTGAAATAGGGAATGATTTCCGGCTCGAGCTCGGCGGGCAGGTCGGCAAGCAGGCCGTACTTCTTGCGCTGGGCGGTGACGAAATTCGGGTCCTTGTTGATCTCGCGCCACACGGTCAGCAACTCCTCGACCAGGATATCGACCGTCTCCGGGTTCGATTCCAGGAAATCCGTGCTGGCGTAGAGCGCCTCGTCGCTGGCGTCGACGCCCTCCATCGGCAGGACCATGAACTTGTCGCCGCCTTTTTCGAGCAGCAGATTGCGGTTGGGCGCATCCACGATGGTCGCTCGGATATTGCCTTGGAGCATGGCGCCGGCGCGAACCTCGGAACCCGGGACGTAGCTGAGACGCTTGAAGGTGATGCCCTCGCGCTTGGCCATGAGGTTCATGATCGCCTCGGTGCCCGAACCCCGCGAATGGACTACGAACTCTTCGCCGTCGAGGTCCTTCCAGCCCTTGTAGTACTCGGTGTTGACGATGGGATAGAAGCGTAGCGCGCTCAGCTGGAAGAACATCCGAATCGGTGCCTTGACCTTCTGCAGCAGCGCATAAGGCGTTCCGACCCCGATGTCGGCGTGCCCGCCGACGACGGCCTGCGCCGCGATGTCCTCGGACTTGAAGAAGGTGACATCGATCTCCACGCCTCTTTCCTTGGCCCGCTCGAGCGCGATCAGGAAATTGAGCGATTCGACGGAGGCAATGTCCCCGAACGCGATCCTGACGGGTTTCGCCTGCGCTGGCGCGGGCTGTCCGACTGTTGCGGCGAGCAACACCAGCACGCCTGCGGCAGGCAGAAAAATCGATCTGGCTCTTTCAAACATTTCTACTCCTCCCCTGTAACCGGTATGACGTAATTCTACCCGTTATCGTCCTGCACCTGCTCCAGGGATTCCCATCACGCCACTTGGCTCTTGGTCATATTGTGCGGGATCCGCCTGGCACTCTGCTGGATCTGTGGGGCCAACAATAGCACGGGCTGACTCCTGTCGCTGCTATCTATCGTCGCTAGGCCCGGCGCTTGGGCCGCAGGATGTGAACGTGGCCGGGATCGTAGAGCCGGCTGTCGGCGAAATCCGACTGGTTCAACACCCGGCCGACCAGGATCAGCGCCGTGCGGGTGATCTTGGCCGCGCGCACCTTCTGCCGGATGTCCTCGAGCGTGCCGCGGATCACCTGCTCGTCCGGCCAGCTCGCCCGGTAGACCACGGCGGCCGGGCAGTCGGCGCCGTAGATCGGTTCAAGGGTCTCGGTCACGTGCTTCAGGTTGCGCACCGAGAGATGCACCGCGAGGGTCGCGCCCGAGGCTGCCAGGGTCGCGAGGTCCTCCCCTTCGGGCATGGCCGAGGCCTTCATGGCGGTGCGCGTCAGAATCACGGTCTGGCTTACGTCGGGCAGCGTCAGCTCCTGTCCCAGAGCCGCTGCCGCCGCGGCATAGGCCGGCACGCCGGGCGTCACGTCGTAGGCGATGCCGAGATCCTTCAACCGGCGGATCTGCTCGGCGATCGCGCCGTAGAGCGAGGGGTCGCCGGAATGCACCCGGGCCACGTCCTCGCCCGCTTTCTCCGCTTGGCGCATCTGCTCGACGATCTGGTCCAGCGTCATAGGGGCCGTGTCGATGACCCGGGCGTCGGGGTCGGCGCAGGCCAAGACCTCGCGCGGCACCAACGAACCGGCGTAAAGCACCAGCGGGCAGCGCGCGATCAGGTCGCGACCGCGGACCGTGATCAGGTCGGGGGCGCCCGGCCCGGCGCCGATGAAGTGCACGGTCACGCCGCGTCCTCCGAGCTCTTGCCCCCCTTGGCGGCATAGCCGCGCGGCGTGTAGACCCAACAGCCGCCGTCGCCGCGCGCCACCCGCCGGGTCGCGGTCGAGCCCACCAGCGCGATCGTCAGCATGTCGACCTTCTCGGGCGTCAGCTCGTCCAGCGCGATCACCAAGACCTCCTCGCCCTGGCGTCCCAGGTTGCGTGCCAGCACGACGGGCGTGTCGCTGGGCCGCCGGGCGCGCAGGATCCCGGCCGCGGCGGTGAGCTGCCGGCTGCGGCGCTTGGACACCGGATTGTAGAGCGCCACGACGAAGTCGCCCTCGGCCGCTGCCTTTAGCCGCTGCTCGATCACCGGCCAGGGCGTCAGCAGGTCGGACAGCGAGACCGCACAGAAGTCGTGGCCGAGCGGCGCGCCGATCCGCGCGGCCGCGGCTTGGAGCGCGGAGACGCCGGGGACCACGGTCACGGCCACGCGCGTCCAATCCGCCCGCGCCTCGCGGTCCAGCAATTCGAAGACCAGTGCCGCCATGGCGTAGATCCCGGGATCGCCCGAGCAGACCAGCGCGACCGAGCGGCCCTCGGCCGCCAGGTCTAGGGAGGTGCGTACTCGCGCCTCCTCCTCGCCCAGCTCGTAGGCGTGGTAGACCTGCCCGGCAAGGGGCGGCCCCAGCAGATCGAGGTAGAGCCGGTAGCCGACCAGGTCGCTCGCGGAGCGGGCCGCTGCTGCGGCCTCGGGCGTACGCCAGTCCGCCGCGCCGGGACCGAGCCCGACCACGGCCAGAGCGCCGCGTGGCCGGCCGGCGTCGAGAATCGGCCGGGATGCCTTGGCAAGCGCGCAGGTGGCGCGCGCCGACTTGACCTTGGGCACGATCAGCTCGCCCTCGGGGCCCGCGGCGGCCAGGGCCGCGCCCTCGGCCACCCCGTGGCAACCGACCTCGCGGAATACGAGGTCCGAGGGATTGGCCAGACGCGGGGCCTCGGCCTCCAGCCTTGCCGCATCGAAGAAACGGGCCGGCACGCCGAGCGCCTCGGCGACCGCATGGAGCGCCGGCTCGTCTGCTTTCAGGTCGATCGAAAAGACGCCGGCCAGCGCGCCCTCCGCCAGACCTGCTTCGGCGAGGGTTTCGCGCGCCAACGCAAGCACCTTTTCCGGCGCCGCCCCGCGCTCGCAGCCCAGCCCCAGCGCCAGTACGGCCGGGTGATAGACGAGCACCTGATCCGAGCCCGCCTCGACCCTTTCGGTGACCCGAATAACCAGCTCCGCCTCCTCGGCAAAGGGCAGGTCGCTGTCCTCGAGCCAGTCCGCCGCACCGTCCAGGCCCAGGCCG
>JAOUCL010000382.1 GCA_029859805.1 Rhodospirillales bacterium
GCTGTCGCTTCCGGGAGCAACGCGGCCCCGAGGTGATCCGCTCGCGGCGCTCGGCTTTCCTGCGTGACCAAGACCTCGTCGAGGGGCCGCAGCCGGCGCCGCAGGTAAGGGCTGATGAATGCGTTCGATTGACTGACGTACCGTTTATCCACAGGTTGCCCCCAGATTTATCCACAACTTTCGGCTGCTCTGGATGCAGCATACACAACTTTTAGGGCAAAGCAAACAAAGGATCCGCGATTCAAACGCCGGGATGCCGGCTATACTGTGCCCGGCGACTCCGGCGGTGGCGGGGAGCGGCATACCATGCTTTTCTTGAATCGGACCAGGCGACTCTTGTGCGACGATCGGGGCCGGTTCTTTCACCCCGAGCGCCGCCGCTGGCTTGCCGGGGGCTACGCGGTCTCCGGCGATCCGGTGGAGCCGGCCGAGGCGGTCTCGTGGCTGCAACGCTACAGCGGCCGACCCTGCCGGGTGCCGGTCGGCGTCATCGGCGCGCGGGCAGCCGGCGCGCGGCAGATGGAGACCGCCGAGGCGGTCGGCGCCGGTTTGGCCGCGCTCGGACTCACGGTGCTCTGCGGCGGCAAGCTGGGGGTGATGGAGGCGGTTTGCCGCGGCGCCGCCAAGGCGGGCGGTCTGACCGTCGGTCTGCTGCCGGACGACGACTGGCGCGAGGCCAACTCCTATGTCCAGGTGCCGATCGCCACGGGCATCGGCGTGGCGCGCAACGCGGTGATCGCCCGCGCCGCGCTGGCCCTGGTCGCCATCGGCGGCGGCACGGGCACCTTGTCGGAGATCGCCTTCGGCCTGCAGTTCGGGCGGCCGGTCTTCGGCCTGGAAGGCGCGCCAAGGGTCGAGGGAGTCGTCATGCTGGACGACTGGCCGTCTCTGAAGACGCCTCTCTGCCGCAAAGTGCTCGCGCTATAGAAGGAAGGCTTCGCGTTAATCGGGGACTCAGCAAATCCTGCAATAGTTCCTATATGACCTGAGCAAGGGAATGACACTGCTTTTGAAACTCCAAACTCGAACGCGAAGGCGACCTTGACCGTCCATCGGATCGGCTTGGCGCTCGGCAGCGGCTCGGCCCGCGGCTGGGCGCACATCGGCGTCATCAAGGCGCTGGCGGCCCACGGCATCCATCCTCACATCGTCTGCGGCAGCTCGATCGGCGCGCTGGTTGGCGCGGCCTATGTCACCGGCAAGCTCGATGACCTCGAATCCTGGGCGCGCAAGATCACCTGGCGCAAGATGGCGCGCCTGCTCGACTTCAAGTTCGCCAACGGCGGGGTGATCGAGGGCGACCGGATGATGCGGTTCCTGCGCGACCTGCAGGACGATGCGCTGATCGAGAGCCTGGACACCCCCTTCGCCGCCGTCGCCGCCGATCTGGCCACCGGCCACGAGGTCTGGCTGCGCGAGGGCTCGATAATCGATGCCGTGCGCGCCTCCATGGCGCTCCCCGGCATCTTCAGCCCGGTCGCGCTGGAAGACTGGCGCCTGGCCGACGGCGGGCTGGTCAACCCGGTGCCGGTGGCGCCCTGCCGGGCCCTGGGCGCCGACCTGATCATCGCGGTCAACCTGAACGGCGATCTGGTCGGCCGCCGGGTCCACCGCCGTAACGGGGGCCGCTCGCGCCGCTCGCTGCGCGCGGCCATCCTGGAGCGCGTGGCCAAGGACCTACCAAACGGCCTGCGCAACACCGCGGGCATGATCGCGCCCCAATTGCTCGGCGCCGGCACTCACACCCTGGGCTACTTCGACGTCATCTTTGGCGCGATCAACGTCATGCAGGACCGCATCACCCGCAACCGCATGGCCGCCGACCCGCCAGACGTGATGCTGAGTCCGGGCCTCAGGCAGATCGGCCTGCTCGAGTTCAACCGCGCCGAGGAGGCGATCGAGGAGGGACACGCCGCGGTCGACCAGATGCTGCCGGTGCTGAAGGACGTGCTGGGCCCGATTCGACGCAAAGCGCACCACCGCCACGGCTGAGCTCTCCCCGCCGCTCCGCGCGGGACCGGCGGCGGGCGCGGCCAGCGAAAATGTCGGGACGATCACCTGCAAGCTAGCTATGCTCGGAGCGCGTGGCCGCCGCAACTGGTCCGGCGGCCCGGGAACAGCGATTCGAGGAGGGGAGGAGACATGCAGCATCGCTTCAGTGGAGTCTTGGCGGTTTGGGCCATCCTGGCGGGCCTGGCGGCGCCGGCCGCCGCGCAGGAGGCGACCGTCGCGACGACCGCGATCGTCGAGCACCCGGCCCTCGACGCGGTGCGCGACGGGCTGCGCGACGAGCTGGCCGCGGGCGGCTACGAGGTGGGCCGGAACCTGACGTTCCTCTACGAAAGCGCGCAGGGCAATCCGGCGACCGCGGCCCAGATCGCCCGCAAGTTCGTCGGCGAGGCGCCGGACGTCATCGTGCCGATCTCGACCCCCTCGGCGCAGACCGTTGTCGCGGCGACCAAGGATATCCCCGTGGTGTTCACAGCGGTGACCGACCCCTTGGGCGCCCGGCTGGTCACGTCGATGGACAAGCCGGGCGGCAACGTGACCGGCATGACCGACCTCTCGCCGATCGCCAAGCACATGGCGCTGATCAAGCGGATCACGCCCAAGGCCGGGAAGCTCGGCGTGATCTTCAATCCGGGCGAGGCCAACTCGGTCACGCTGGTGCGGCTGATCAAGCAGCACGCGCCAGAGCGGGGCCTGGTGGTGGTCGAGGCGCCGGCGCCCAAGTCGGCCGACGTGCTGGCCGCCGCGCAGAGCCTGATCGGCAAGGCCGACGCGATCTACGTGCCGACCGACAACACCGTGGTCTCGGCGCTCGAGGCGGTGATCAAGGTCGGGATCGACCACAAGGTGCCGGTCTACGCCGGCGACACGGATTCCGTCGCGCGCGGCGCCATCGCGGCGCTCGGCTTCAACTACTACGACGTCGGCCGCCAGACCGGGAGGATCGTCCTGCGCGTGCTGAAGGGCGAGGCGCCGGGAGAGATCGCCGTGCAGGGGGTCGAGATCACCGAGCTCCACGTCAACCCCGGTGTCGCCAAGATGATGGGCGTGACGATCCCGGCCGACGTGATCGCCGAGGCCAAGAAGGTGGTGGAGTAGGCCGGCCCGCGCCCAGCGGCGTGGCGGAGGCCTTGGCGTGAACCTCGTCGCCTTCCTCGGCGCGCTCGAGATCGGCTGTGTCTACGGTCTCGTCGCCCTCGGCGTGTTCCTGTCCTTCCGGGTGCTCAACTTTCCCGACCTGACCGTCGACGGCAGCTTTCCGCTGGGCGCCGCGGTCGTCGCGACCCTGATCGTGGCCGGCGCCGACCCCTATCTCGCCACGGCGGTCGCTGTTCTCGCCGGGGCGGCGGCGGGCCTGGTCACCGCCTTCCTCAACCTGCGCTTCCGGATCCTGCACCTGCTGGCCAGCATCCTCACCATGATCGCGCTCTACTCCGTCAACCTGCGCATCATGGGCCGGCCGAACGTGGCGATCATCGCCGAACCCACCGTGATCACGCCCTTCGAGGGCCTGGGCCTCGCCGGCCTCTATCTGAAGCCGCTCGTGGCCTTCGCGGTGGTCGCGGTCGTCGCCGCGCTGGTCGCCCGCTTCCTGGTCTCCGAGTACGGCCTGGCCATGCGCGCCACCGGCGCCAACCCGCGCATGGCGCGCGCCCAGGGCATCGCGACCGCCCAGAGCACCTACGTGGGCATGGCGCTGTCCAACGCCATGGTCGCCCTGGGCGGCGCGCTCTTCGCCCAGATGAACGGCTTCGCCGACATCACGATCGGCACCGGCACGATCGTGGTCGGGCTGGCCGCCGTGATCGTCGGCGAGGCGATCTTCCGAGGCGGGGGCATCGTGGTTGCCGTGGTTGCCTGTCTGCTGGGCTCGGTGATCTATCGCCTGGCCGTGGCGCTGGCGCTCAACGCCGACTTCATCGGCCTGAAGGCCTCCGATCTCAACCTGGTCACCGCGCTCCTGGTCACCGTGGCGCTGATCCTGCCGGGCGCGCGCAACCCGCTGAAGGCCTTGCTGACCCGGGGCGGCAAATGATCCGGATCGAGAACCTGCACGTCACCTTCAATCCGGGCACGGCGATCGAGACCCGCGCGCTCAGGGGCCTC
>JAOUCL010000383.1 GCA_029859805.1 Rhodospirillales bacterium
GGCCATCGACGGGCGAGTGAACCGCCAAGTCGCCGTCCTTCAGTGCGTCCGCGTCGAGACCCAACGATTGGTACAAGCTTTTCGGATCCATGCCCTCACCTACCCTCCTGATGAGCGCCAAGTGCTTCGACCGCGCTCGCAATGGAGGCCTCTCCCGCGGAGACGCCCCAAACGACACTTTCGCATACGCCAATTGTGCGGACCACCGGCCCTCCCGTGCATTGATTCCCGTCAATTCTTCGAACACGAGTGCGACGTCTCGGCGGAAGCACAGTGCTACGGGACCATCGATTCCAACCTTCGGTATTAGCGCGCGTAGTCCGGCTCCTCTCGGTCGAGCCGGCGCTTCAACGCGGCGAAGTGGATCTGGCCGTAGGGGCCGCCGTTGTTGCGCCTGAATTGGGCGGCGGTGTGCGCGGCCATATTCTCGCTGACCCGCTTCAAGGGCCGCCCGGTCGCCATGGCCAGCACCTGAAGCCGGCAGGCCCGCTCGAGGAAATACAGGTCGTCGAAGGCGCCCGCGATAGTCTCGCCCGCCACGATGACGCCGTGGTTGGCCAGGAACAGGACGCGCTTGTCGCCGAACGCGGCGGCGATCCGCGCGCCCTCGTCGACGTCATGCGCCAGGCCGCCGTAGTCCTCGTCGTAGGCGACATCGCCGTAGAAGCGCAGCGAATTCTGGTTGATCGGCTCGAGGCGGCCCTGTTCGACGGCGGTCAGCGCCGTGGCGTAGGGCATATGCGTATGCAACACACAGCGTGCCCGCGGATGCTGCCTGTGGATCCGCGAGTGGATGGCAAAGGCGCTGCTTTCGACCTCGCCCTCGCCCTCCACGACCCCGCCGTCCTGGTCGACCATCAGGATGTCGCCCGCCGTCACCTCGGACCAATGCAGGCCGTAGGGGTGCAGCAGGAAACGATCCTCCATGCCCGGCACGGCATAGCTGAAGTGGTTGTCGATGCCCTCGTGGAATTCGAAGCGCGCGGCCAGCCGCAACGCCGCGGCCAGGTCGATCCGGGCCTGTTGAGACCTCTCCGACATAGCGCACCTCCGGAACACGATCGGACCGTAGCCGGACCGAACCATAGCAACAGAAGTCGCGCTCTGTCTCGCTCGAAAAGAAAGGGGTCCCGGGTCGTAGCAGGACCCTGTCCTCCTGCGCCCGAGACCCCTGGCAACCGGGTTTACTGTCGGCGAAGCAGGCTTACTGCACCCGCCAGCTGCCCGTTACAGAACCGATCGACTGCCCAGCCGCCCTGGTCAATCCGCTCATCTGCCATACGACGTTGGCTCCGGTGCTGGGCTTGTTCCACAGGATGTCGCTCTGTCCGCCGCCGTTGTAATCGGCAACGCGAGCCACCAGCCAACTCGAACTGACGCTTTCAAGGGGAGCAGCGGCCACCAAGGTGAATCCGTTCATCTGCCAGATGACGATTTTCCCGGTGCTGGAATTGCGCCACAGGATGTCGGCCTGGCCGCCGCCGTCGAAGTCCCCTAGGCCCTCGACCTTCCAAGCGCCGCCGACATTGCCGATCGAGGCCCCGGCCACCCTCGTGAAGCCATCCATCTGCCAGACAACGGTAGCCCCGGTGCTGGATTTGCGCCACAGGATGTCCGACCTGCCATCGCCGTTGAAGTCGCCCAGGCCCTTGATCGCCCAACCGCCGCCGACAGGGTCGATCTGGGCCGCGGCCACCAAGGTGAAGCCGTCCATCTGCCAGATAACGTTAGCCCCGGTGCTGGGCTTGCGCCACAGGATGTCCGCCTTGCCGTCGCCGTCGAAGTCGGCGACGCCCGCCACCGTCCAATCGCTGCCGACGTTCTGGATCTGGGCCGCGGCCACCATAGTGAAGCCGTCCATCTGCCAGATAACGTTAGCCCCGGTGCTGGGCTTGCGCCACAGGATGTCCGCCTTGCCGTCGCCGTCGAAATCCCCGATATCCTCCACCTTCCATGCGGTAGGCACAGGGTCGAGCGGCTGCGCGGCCTGCATGACGAAGCCGTTCATCTGCCACATCACCGTGGCTCCGTTGCTGGTATTGCGCCACACAATATCAGCCATGGAGTCGGCGTTGAAATCCAAAGCCACGGCCGGACCCGTACCCGGCGGCGGCGGCGTTGCCCCAAGAGCAGCAAAGGCATCGGCGATCCCGAACCCGGAATCGCGGTCGACGCCCAAACCTTCGATATCGAGTGCCGTGGTCGTCAACATGTCCCGTATCTGCGCCGGGGTCAGCAATGGATCCTGCGACAGCATAAGACCGGCGATGGCGGCCGCATGAGGCGCCGCGGCCGAGGTCCCAAAGAAGGTTCCGAAACCCGGGGTCGCGGTGGACACGCCGTCGGCCGCCGCGATGTCCGGCTTCTGCCGCAGCTCGCCGCCCGTGGCGGATACGTCGCCCAGCGTGATCTCCGTGCCGTCCGGATTGAAGAAGACCCGCCGCGGCCCGTCGGACGAGAAGCCCTCGACGGATTCCGTGCCCGCGAAGGCACAGGGCACGCCGCCACAGGTCTGAGCCCAGTCCACGGCGGCGACGCTGAAGGCACCCTTGGCGGCCGAGTGGCCCCAGGTCTGCCCGGCTGTGGCGATGGTGAGCGCGCCACCGATGGCGTTCATGTGCAGGTACCGCGGCGCCGCGGTATTACCCCTGTTGATCACGACCAAGCGGTCGTTCGGGAACGCGCCTGCGAAGAGAAACTCGAAAGGATCCTCGGTACCGGTTTGACTGTTCGTCGAGCACTCGAAGACCAGGGTCATGGCATCGTTCAGAACGCAGAGGTCATAGTCGTTTGCGGACGCGCCGAACGGATCTGACCACTGGAGAGTGACCACCGGCGCAAGGCCCAATACCTGGTTGGAGGTATTTGTGCCGACGAGTGCGCCGAAGTCATGGATACGTCCGGAGGTCGTATTGCTGTCGGGATCGACGAAATCGCCGGCTGTCGATTCGCCGCTGTCCGCGTAATCGCCTTCCCAAACGCTCGAGGTGCCGTCGTTCAGGTTGCCGAAATTGCCGGCCGAAGAGAAATAGACGGCGCCGTCGGCGACCACCGTATCGACCGCCTGCGCGATGATGCCGTCCTGGAACACCGGCTCATTGAACCAGATGACGTCGTCGACAATGACGTCGCAGCCGGCAACGGAGCGCAGGTCCAGGATGTTCTGGGCGAAGGACGCCGGGCTGGCAAAGGCGGTGGCGAAGCCGAGCTCCGCCCCCGGGGCCAGGTCGTGGACGATCTCCAGCATGGCCGTGCCCTCGCCCGTGAGGCCCAGGCCCAAGCCGTCCTGACCGAGCAGGATGTCGATGTCCGCCGGCAGGTCGCCGGTCGCCTGGACGCTGGCCAGGTGGTCGACGCTGTCCGACAGCACGCAGACCTTTGCTCCCGTGCCGTCGATCGACAAGCCGAGGCGCGCGAGTGCCGCCCCGTGGGCGATGTCGCCCTCCGAGGTGTTCTTGTTGGTCATGGCCCTGGCGGCGGGCCTTACGGACATGACCTGCGAGGATCCCGCCAAGGCCTCGAGCTGCATGAGGGGCATGCTGGCCCGGACCGCCTGGAACTGCGGAAAACTGTTCACCACGCTGCCGCCGAGCTGCTCGATCCGCCGCAACAAGCCTTCGGTGACCTCGGCCTTGATGTCGACCATGGTGCGGCCGGCGCGGTCGACCTTGACCCCCGAGCGCAAGGCCGGCACGGCCTGGAACATGGCATGGCCGCGTTGCCGCTTCATTTCGTAGAGCAGGTGCGAGGAGATCTTACGCTGCACCGGAGTGCGCGAGGCCTTTTCCTGCATCACGGCTTCGATCTGCCGCTTGGCGGAGTCGCTGAGCACGCGCTCCTGCGCTACGGCGGTGGTTCCAAAGGTCGCGCTTGCCAAGATCAATGCAAAGGCGCTGACCGCTGTGAATGAGATCAATCTGTTCATACCGAAATCTCCCCTTCGATTGACACCGGCGTGTGTTGTCCGCGGCATGAGGTTCCCAGTGCACTTCACTGCACCGGGACACCCGCACCACTGCGGAAAACTCGACCGGAAAGACCCCCGCGCTCGATTTGCGCTGACCAAGATCCACTATGTTTTCCACTGTTAGTGTGTATACGGGCACGA
>JAOUCL010000384.1 GCA_029859805.1 Rhodospirillales bacterium
GTCTCGAGCGCGCTCTGCGTGAGGGCGGCGTCGCGCGATAGGGCGATCGTGCCGGCCACGGCGGCGTTGTCGACGATGGTCTGGTTCTGGCGCTTGTCCTGATACCACATGGTCGCGTCCAGACCGAGCCCGGCCAGACCCAGAATGACCGGGAAGGTCAGGGCGGTGATGACGAAGCTGGCGCCCGCCTGATCGCCGAGGAAGGACCTGAAATCCCGGACGAAGCCGGCGAAGCGGTCCGTCGACAGGGGTTGTTTCGTTCGCTGCATCATGACGGTAGCCATCTCTCCCTCCAAATCCATCTGGTGGACCCCAAGCGATGCCGCGCCCCTTCTCGCTTCTTCGCTCTCGCGCGGCAGGCTCATACGTGTTACCCCAAAACTAAAACGACGAAATATTTAAGCAATATTGGCTAAATTACGTAATCATGACCATCTATGACATGATAATTACATACTTGATAATAAATCGTAAAAGGAAATTACTGATAAATTTCAGCGATTATTTAGATAAGTGCGAACGGATCGGCCCGCGGGTGTGATGCCGTATGGTTGAACCGTGGGTTTTAACCGGATCTTCGGATTTTAGAGATATTCTTACTAATCTCTATGGGGGATAGGGATTGGCGTTATGTACGTTATCCGTAGTAGACAAGAGCGGCGGAGTACGCTCCTCGGCCGCTACTGCTCGCAGCTGGGAAGCATCGTGGAGCGCGACCGCGCCGAGGCAGCCCTGCTGGCCGCCAAGCAAAACGCCGAGCGCGCCGCCGCCGTGGCGTGTCAGGCCATGATCGAAGCCCAGACCGCCGACCGGGCCAAGACCGAATTCCTGGCGAACATGAGCCACGAGCTGCGCACGCCCCTGAATGCCATCATCGGCTTCTCCGAGATGATGACGAGCGGCGTGCGGGGCCTGAATACACACGAAAAACGGACGGAATACGCCAAGGACATCCACGAGTCGGGCCGCCACCTCCTGGACGTGATCAACGACATTCTGGATTTGGCCAAGGTCGAGGCCGGCAAGCTCGAACTGCACGAGCAAGAGGTCGACCTCGCCAAGGTGGTCCACGCCTGCATGCGGCTGATCCACGAGCGTGCCGAGGAGAATGGCCTGCGGCTGCAATACAGAGTCCCAGAAGGGGCGCTGGTGCTGATCGCCGACGAGGTGAAGCTCAAGCAGATCCTGATCAACCTGCTGTCGAACGCGGTCAAGTTCACGCCGAGGGGCGGCATGGTCGTGCTCGTGGCCGAGGTGGAGCCGGGTCGCGGCCTTGCCGTCAAGGTCTCCGACACGGGCATCGGCATCGCGGCCCAAGACATCCCCAAGGTCCTTAAGGCCTTCGGGCAGATCGAAAGCCACCTCTCCCGTCTCTATGAGGGGACCGGATTGGGGCTGCCCTTGTCCAAGGCCCTGGCGGAGCTGCATGGCGGGAGCTTGAGTATAGGCAGCGAGCTCGGAGCCGGCACCACCGTAACGCTCCGCCTGCCCGCGGAGAGATTGCTGAGGGCGACTGCTCCGGCGACGGCGGCCGAAGACGGCAGGGGGCCGGCACGGCTCGACGAGACGCCGGACCATTCCTCCAAGGCGAGCGCCTGAACAGAGGTGACCCGAATGGAGACGAACGAGAACAGACTGGGCCGTGTGGTCAATGTATCGGGCGCGCAGGTCATCGTGCTGCTCGAACCGCCCGCGGAGGGCGATGCGCCCGGCCGGATGCAGAGCCTCCAGATCGGCGAGCTGGTGAAGATGATCATGCCCAGTCATACGGTGTTCGGCGCGGTCACGGGCCTCAGCATTCCGATTCCCTCGCCCGACGACGCGGCCAGGGAAATGAAGATCGTCGAGCTGGAGCTGCTGGGCGAGGCGGAGAGCACGCCCGGTGGCGGCTTTCAGCGCGGCGTCTCGACATTTCCGGCGCTGGGTGATGGCATCTATTCGACGAGCCAGGCGGATCTTCTCAAGGTCTATGCCATGCCGACCGTGTCCAGCGTGCGCATCGGCACGATCCATCAGGACCAGGCGCTGCCCGCCTACATCGCGACCGACGGCCTGTTGGGCAAGCACTTCGCCATCCTGGGCACGACCGGATCGGGAAAGTCCTGCGCCGTGGCATTGATCCTTCACGCCATCCTGGATCAGCACCCAGGCGGGCACGTGGTTCTGCTCGACCCCCACAACGAATACGCCCAGGCCTTCGGCGAAACCGCCGAGGTGCTCTCGCCCGGCAACCTCAGGCTGCCCTACTGGCTTTTCAATTTCGAGGAAATCGTCGAGGTCATCGTCGGCGCCGGGACGCAGATGCAGTCCGCCGAGACGGCGATCCTCAACGAGGTCATTCCCATCGCCAAGCGGCAGTACCTGGGCAAGTCCGAGGACAGCAAGTTCGTTACCGTCGACACGCCCATCCCCTATCAGATGACCGATCTCATCCAGCTGATCGACGAGGCCATGGGCAAGCTGGACAATCCGGAGAACTCGGCGCCCTACATGCGGCTCAAGGCCAGGCTCAACGCGCTCAGGATGGATGCGCGCTTCGCCTTCATGTTCGGCGGCCTGGCGGTGCGCGACAACATGACGGAAATCCTGTCGCGGATCTTCCGGATCCCCGTGGCCGGCAAACCGATCACGATCATGGATCTGTCCGGCGTGCCTTCCGAGATATTGAACGTCGTGGTCTCGGTGCTGTGCCGCATGACCTTCGACTTCGCCCTCTGGAGCGAGCGGGCCGTGCCGATCATGCTGGTCTGCGAGGAGGCGCACCGCTATGCGCCGCAGGACCCGCGGCTGGGCTTCGAGCCGACCAAGAAGGCGCTGTCCCGGGTTGCCAAGGAGGGCCGCAAGTACGGCGTCTCCCTGTGCATGGTCAGCCAGCGGCCCTCCGAGTTGGCGGCCGGCATCCTGTCCCAGTGCAACACCATCTTCGCACTGCGCATGAGCAACCAGAAGGACCAGGACTACGTGCGCGGCGCGCTTTCGGAATCGGCCGCGGGGCTGCTGGACTTCCTGCCGTCCCTGCGCAACGCCGAGGCGATCGCGATGGGCGAGGGCGTCTCGATTCCGGTACGGTTCTGTTTCGACGACCTGCCCGAAACCCGCCGGCCGTTGAGCGGCACCGCGCCCTTCTCAGCCGCGTGGCAAACCGACCGGGAGGGCGACGGCCTGCTTGAGCAGGTGGTTCATCGCTGGCGCTATCAGCGGCGCTGACAGGAAAAAGCCCGGCCGGGGTGTCCCGGCCGGGCGACTCTTCACAAGGACGGTGCCCCTGGCTACTTCATGTAGTCGTACTGGCCGCCTTTCCAGATGTACCAGACATAGCCCGGGGCGGTCACGTCGCCCTTCATATCGAAGCCAATGTTG
The DNA here is from genome assembly GCA_029859805.1 of Rhodospirillales bacterium. Lineage (GTDB taxonomy): Bacteria > Pseudomonadota > Alphaproteobacteria > Kiloniellales > JAKSDN01 > CAMYKD01. The sequence goes on from JAOUCL010000384.1 coordinate 3,361, forward strand.
CCCAGAACGGTGTTGAACTTGTTCTTCCTGAGCGAGGCGATGACCTTGTTCAGGTCGGTGGTGCCGGCCTTCTCGACGGCCTGCGCCCAGGCCTGGATGGCGCCGTAGGTATAGAGCGTGTAGCCCTCGGGCTCGTAGTTCATCGCCCGGAACTTCTCGACCACGGGCGCCGCCACGGCGTTCTTGCGCGGATCCGGGCTGAAGGTCATCAGCGTTCCTGCGCCGGCGTCGCCGGTGATCTTCCAGAACTCGTCGGTGACCAGCGCGTCGCCCGAAACCAGCTGGACGTCGTAGCCCTGGTCGCGGGCCTGGCGGACCATCAGGCCGGCCTCGGTGTGATAGCCGCCGACATAGAACACTTTGACGCCGTTGGCCTTCATCTTCGAGATCAGCGCCGAGTAGTCCTTCTCGCCGGCGGTATAGGCCTCGTACATGGCCTCCTTGATGCCGCGCTTGTTGAGCTGCTTCTTGGTCTCGTCCGCGAGACCCTTGCCGTAGGCCGTCTTGTCGTGCAGTACGGCGATCTTCTTCGACCCGTACTTGTCGGCCAGGAAGTTGCCGGCGACGATGCCCTGCTGGTCGTCGCGGCCGCAGACGCGGAAGACGTTGTCGTCGCCCTCCTCGGTCAGCTTCGGATTGGTCGAAGCCGGCGAGATCTGCAGTATGCCCTCTTCCTCGTAGACCTTGGAGGCGGGGATCGACGAGCCCGAGCAGAAGTGCCCGGCGACGAAGCTGACGCCCT
>JAOUCL010000125.1 GCA_029859805.1 Rhodospirillales bacterium
CGCGATCAAGCCATGACTCGGGAATTCCCATCTTATTGGATTTCTTGTACCCGGCAGCCTCGGTTCCGATCTTCCGGTTCCGCCGCTCGGGTCGGAAGGCTGCCATGCCGAAAACTCCAGTTCAGAACAATGCAGGAGAGTCGCTCAGTCCGGGGAACCATCTATGTTCATTCTGATGGAGGATGCACGAAGTACGCCCCCGTTTGAACCATCTTCCATCGTCCCCAGCTTCCGCTCAGGGCCAAACCTTGCCCTCCCGATCACCTCTGGCGGCGGTCTGCAGTCAGAGGTGAAGCTGAAGCAAGCAGCAAGAAGGCCGACATTCGAATTGGCACGTCCGGTGCTAATTACTGCCGACCGTTGCTTCTGGTTCGGTCGACGTCCCGGTGCTCGGCGCAAATGGGGCACATGGTCTCATCGCCATTTTGAGCACACGACCCTGACCCTTGCATTCCCTTGAGAAACCGGTAGAAAAGCCTAGATATTGGGCATAATGACAAGGTTGCTTAAACCGTGAGCATTGTTCTCGGCGACGTCCGGCTCGACCATCCGGTGATCCTGGCGCCCATGTCGGGGGTGACCGACCGGCCGTTCCGGCGGCTGGTCAAGCGCCTGGGGGCGGGGCTCGTCGTCTCCGAGATGATCGCCAGCGAGGCGGTGGTGCGCGAGGCGCGGCGGAGCGTCAAGGAATCGCGCAAGCTGAGCGAGCGCGCCGAGGAGTCCTTCCCCATGGCGGTGCAGCTGGCCGGCTGCGAACCCGCGGTCATGGCCGAGGCGGCGCGGCTCAGCCGGGACCGGGGCGCCGCGATCGTCGACATCAATTTCGGCTGCCCGGCGAAGAAGGTGGTCAACAAGGACGCCGGCGCGGCGATCATGCGCGACGAGCGCCTAGCCGCGCGCATCCTCGAAGCCACGGTCGAGGCGGTCGACATTCCGGTCACGCTCAAGATGCGCAGCGGCTGGGACGAGGCCAGCCGCAACGCGCCGGACCTGGCGCGGATCGCCGAGGCCTGCGGCGTCCGGATGGTCACGGTGCACGGCCGGACCCGCTGCCAGGGCTACGGCGGCGCGGCCGACTGGGCCTTCGTGCGCAAGGTCAAGGAGGCGGTCTCGATCCCGGTCGTGGTCAACGGCGACCTCGGCGACCTCGGCGACGTGACGCGCGCGCTGGCGGCCTCGGGCGCCGACGGGGTGATGATCGGGCGCGGCGCCTGCGGCCGGCCGTGGTTCCTGAACCAGGTGATGCAGTTCCTCGCCGGGGCGAAGGTGCCCGGGGACCCGCCGCCCGCGGCGCTGCGCGATCTCGTTCTCGCGCACTACGACGCCATGCTCGAGCACTATGGGACGTATTCAGGTGTGCGGATCGCCCGCAAGCACCTGGGCTGGTATTCCCGGGGCCTTGCCGGGGCCGCAGAGTTCCGGGCCAAGGTCAACCGCGAGGACTCGCCGCCGCGGGTCGCGGCCCTGGTCCGCGCGCTCTTCGACGGCGAAGAGGAGCGCCAGGCGGCATGACGGCGAAAAGCGCGACCAGGCCGGCAGGCCGGTGGGACTCCGCTCCGCCGGACAGTGCCCTCGTGCTGAACTCCATTGCCAGGCCGATCCTCGTGATCGACGGGGCGGGCTGTATTTCTTTTCTGAACCAGGCCGCGGAGCAGTTCTTCAAGACCGGCGCCAGCGGCCTTCTCGGCCGGCCCCTGGCCGAGGTCTTGCCGGCGGACAGCCCGATCTTCACCCTGATCGAGCAGGTGCGCGGCGGCGCGCAGAGCATCACGGAGTACGGCATCACGATCGAGACCCCGAGGATCGGCACGCACGACGTCTCGATCGACGCGACGGCGGTCGCCGAGGACCCGGGCAGCGTGGTCCTGTCGCTGCAGGAACGAAGCATCGCCCGCAAGATCGACCGCCAGCTGGTCCACCGCAACGCGGCGCGTTCGGTGACCGCCATGGCGGCGATGCTGGCGCACGAGCTCAAGAACCCGCTTTCGGGCATTCGCGGCGCCGCCCAGCTGCTGGAACAGACCGCCGCCGACGGCGACCGGGCGCTGACCCGACTGATCTGCGACGAGACCGACCGGATCGTGGGCCTGGTCGACCGGATGGAGATGTTCTCCGACGATCGCCCGATCGCCCGCGCGCCGGTCAACATCCACGAGGTGCTCGAGCACGTGCGCCGGGTGGCGGGCTCGGGCTTCGCCCGCAAGCTGCGCTTCGTCGAGACCTACGATCCCTCCCTACCGCCGGTCTACGGCAACCGGGACCTCCTGATACAGGTCCTGCTCAACCTGGTGAAGAACGCGGCCGAGTCGGTCTCCGGGGAGGACGGCGAAATCGCGCTTTCGACCGCCTACAGCCACGGTGTTCGCCTCGCCGTGCCGGGCAGCGGCCGGCGGGTCGACCTGCCGATCGTCATCGGCATCCAGGACAACGGTCCGGGAATACCCGAGGACCTGCGGCCCCACCTGTTCGATCCCTTCGTCACCACCAAGCTGGGCGGCAAGGGGCTGGGCCTGGCGCTGGTGGCCAAGATCGTGGGCGACCACGGCGGAGTGATCGAGTTCGAGAGCCGGCCGCGGCGCACGCGGTTCCGTCTGATGCTTCCGGTGGCGCCGGCCAGGAGCGCCCGGCCATGAGCGGCGCGAGCATTCTGATCGCCGACGACGACCGGGCGATCCGCACGGTCTTGACCCAGGCCCTCGGCCGGCAGGGCCACAGCGTGCGGACCACCGGCAACGCCGCGACCCTGTGGCAGTGGGTCAAGCAGGGCGAAGGCGACTTGGTGATCACCGATGTGGTCATGCCGGACGAGAACGGCCTCGACTTGATCCCGCGAATCAAGAAGCTGCGGCCCGGCCTCCGGGTCATCGTCATGAGCGCGCGCAACACGCTGCTGACCGCGGTCAAGGCGACCGAACGCGGCGCCTTCGAATACCTGCCGAAGCCTTTCGACCTGCGCGAGCTGGTCAGCGTCGTCGAGCGCGCCTTGAGCGAGCCCGGCCGAACGACGCCCCGTGCGGGCGGCGACCCCTCGCCCGAGGCCGCAGAGGAACAACTGCCGCTGATCGGCCGGTCCGGCGCCATGCAGGACATCTACCGGGTCCTGGCGCGCCTCATGGGCACCGACCTCAGCGTCATCATCTATGGGGAATCCGGCACCGGAAAGGAACTGATCGCGCGCGCGCTGCACGACTACGGCAAGCGGCGCAAGGCTCCCTTCGTCGCCATCAACATGGCGGCAGTACCCCGGGAGCTGGTCGAAAGCGAGCTGTTCGGCCACGAAAAGGGCGCCTTTACCGGCGCCACGGCGCGCTCCGCGGGGCGCTTCGAGCAGGCGGCCGGCGGCACGCTGTTCCTCGACGAGATCGGCGACATGCCGCTCGAGGCCCAGACGCGCCTGCTGCGGGTCCTGCAGGAAGGCGAATTCACGACGGTGGGCGGCCGCACGCCGGTGCGCGCCGACGCGCGCATCGTCGCCGCGACCCATCGCGACCTGCGCCAGATGGTGCGCCAAGGGCTGTTCCGCGAAGACCTGTTCTATCGCCTGAACGTGGTGCCGATCCGTCTGCCGCCGTTGCGCGAGCGCTCCGACGACATTCCCGAGCTGATCCGGCATTTCTTCGCCCAGGCCGAGGCAGAGGGGCTGCCGGCCAAGATGCTCGAGAGCGAGGCCATGGCCCATCTCAAGGGCTATTCCTGGCCCGGCAACGTGCGCGAGCTCGAGAACCTGATACGCCGCCTCGCGGCACTCTACAGCCAGGAGGTCATCGACCTCGACGTGATCCGCAGCGAGCTCGGCGAAACGTCCGCCGCGGAACCGGCCGGTGCGCCCGCGGGCGAATCCCTGGGCGATGCGGTGGAGCGCCACTTGCGAGACTATTTCGCGGCCCACAGCGACGGCCTGCCGGCCTCCGGCCTCTATCACCGGGTCCTGCGCGAGATCGAGCGCCCGCTCATCGAACTGTCCCTGATCGCCACCAACGGCAATCAGGTCCAGGCGGCGGGACTCCTGGGGCTCAACCGGAACACTTTGCGCAAGAAGATTCGGGAACTGGACATTCGGGTCCTGCGGGGCCTTAAATAGGCTGTGGCAAATATACAACAACTTGATGCGCCGGCCCCGCTCGGACCGAACGAAGCAACCGAGGCCGCGGACGCGTCGGGTGGGAACGAATCGCCCGCCCGCGGTACGGTGCGGCGGCTAACCAATTGGATGCGCCGGGTCCGGCTCGAGCGCAAGCTGGCGATCGTTCTCTTGATCGCGGCGGTGACCTCCGGCGTGATGACCTTCGCCGCCATGACCGGGCGCCTGCCGGGCAAGATCGAACCCTGGGTCATTCTCTCCCTCATCAACCTCGACCTTGTGCTGCTTCTGGCTTTGACGGTCCTGATCGCCAGGCGTTTGGTGATCCTCTGGGTGGCGCGCCGACGCGGCGCGGCGGGCTCACGACTGCATGTGAGGTTGGTCGCGCTGTTCAGCCTGGTCGCCGTGACGCCGACCATCATCGTCGCCCTGTTTTCGGTCATTCTGTTCGACTTCGGACTGCAGGGCTGGTTCAGCAAGAACGTCAGTACGGCGGTCAAGGAATCCCTCGCGGTGGCGCAGGCCTATCTGGAGGAGCACCGCCAGACCATAAGCGCGGACGCCCTCGCCATGGCGCAGGACCTCAACCGCGGCGGCCCGGTCCTGCTGTCCAATCAGCAGCGTTTCAATCAATATGTGGCCGCTCAGGCGGCGATCCGTTCGTTGACCGAGGCGGTGATCTTCGATAGCTCCGGCCGGGTGCTTGCCCGGGCCGGGTTCAGCCTCTTGCTGGACTTCGACCCGCAGATTCCGGACTGGGCTCTGCGCAAGGCCCGAGGCGGTGAAGTGGCGATCCTCACGGCCGACACCGAGGATCGGGTGCGCGCCCTCGTGCGGCTGGACAGCTTCACCGACAGTTATCTCTACGTCGGCCGGCTGGTCGACCCGCGCGTGCTCGCCCACATGGACGACAGCCGCGCCGCCGCCCAGGTTTACGCCGAGCTGGAAGTCAACCGGGCCGACCTGCAGATTTCGTTCGCGTTGATCTTCGTGGTCGTGGCCTTGCTGTTGCTCTTGGCCGCCGTGTGGGGCGGCCTCGACTTCGCGACCTACCTGACCCAGCCGATCGGCAATCTGATCGAGGCCGCCGACCGTGTGGGCGCCGGCGATCTGTCCGCACGGGTCGAGCTGTCGGGGGGACGGGACGAGATCGGCTCGCTGTCGCGGTCGTTCAACCGCATGACCGGCAAGCTGGAAAGCCAGCAAAGAGAGCTTTTGGAGGCCAACCGGCAGATCGATTTGCGGCGGCGCTTCATAGAGGCGGTCTTGGCCGGAGTGTCTTCGGGCGTGATCGGCCTGGACCGGGACGGCCGCATTACCCACACGAACGGCAGGGCTTGCGATCTGCTGTGCGCCGAGCCGGCGGGTCTGCAAGGCCGCGAGCTTTCGGGCGCGCTGCCGGAAACGGGAGAACTGCTCCGCCACGCCCGCCGTCGTCCGCGCGCCATCAGCGAGCGCCCGGTCATGCTGGACATGGGCGATGGCGGTGTCCGGACCCTGTTCGCGCGGATCGCAGCCGAGCTCGAGGGCCACGAGATCATCGGGTTCGTGGTCACGCTCGACGACATCACCGAGTTGCTGGCCGCGCAACGCAAGGCCGCCTGGGCGGATGTCGCACGACGAATCGCGCACGAGATCAAGAATCCACTGACGCCGATCCAGCTCTCGGCCGAAAGGCTCAAACGCAAATATCTGTCCCAGATCGAAACCGACCCGCAGACCTTCCAGATCTGTACCGACACGATCGTCCGCCATGTCGGCGACATCGGCCGGATGGTGGACGAATTTTCGTCGTTTGCGCGCATGCCACAGCCGGTAATGGAGGAGCAGAACCTGGGCGGGCTGATCGACCAGGCGATTTTCCTTCAACGCGACGCCCACCCCGCTGTGACGTTCACGTTCGAGCAGCCGGAACACCCGGTTGTGGTGGCCTGCGACAGCCAACAGATCGGCCGAGCCCTGACCAATCTGTTGCAGAACGCGATCGATGCGATAGAGGGGCGCAGCGCCAAGGGGCCGGATCCGCTGCCGTCCGGCCAAATCGTGTTACGTGTCGTCGAGGACGGAAGCACGGCGTCGATCGTGGTGGAAGACAACGGTCCGGGCTTGCCCAAAACCGAAAGATATCGCCTGACCGAGCCCTACATGACGACCCGCGAGCGCGGAACCGGCCTGGGCTTGGCCATCGTGAAGAAGATCATGGAAGACCATGGCGGCGATCTGGAGTTGGAGGATTCGCCCGCCGGCGGCGCGAAGATCACCCTGATCTTCCCCTTGGCGCACGAACAGACGTCCCAGGCCGGCGAAAAGCGGTCCGGCGTCGCGGGAGAGGACTCCGGTCATGGCGCATGACCTCCTGATCGTCGACGACGAAACCGATATCCGGATGCTGATCAACGGGATCTTGTCCGACGAGGGCTATGACGTACGAGAAGCCGGCGATAGCGACGAGGCCCTGGAGGCGGTACGGGCGCGGCGCCCGAGTCTCGTGGTCCTGGACATCTGGCTCAAGAACAGTGCGCTCGACGGACTGGAGCTGCTCAAGGTCATGCTGCACGAGCAGCCCGCCGTGCCGGTGGTCATGATCAGCGGCCACGGCACCATCGAGATGGCGGTCAGCGCGATCCGGCTTGGCGCCTACGATTTCATAGAGAAGCCGTTCAAGGCCGACAGGCTGCTGCTGGTGGCACAGCGTGCCATCGAAGCGGCCCGACTGAGGACGGAGGTCGAGGAGCTCCGCCTGCGCGCCGGGCCGGCCTCGGAGCTGCTGGGCGACTCGCTCGCCGTCAACCAGGTGCGCCAGGCGATCGAGAAGGTGGCGCCGACGGGCAGCCGCGTCCTGATCACCGGCCCGGCCGGCGCCGGCAAAGAGGTCGTGGCCCGCCAGCTTCACGAGCGCTCCCGCCGGGCCGGCGGCAGCTTTGTCGCGCTGAACTGCGCGATCATGCATCCCGACCGTCTGGAAAGCGAGCTGTTCGGTAACGAAGCCGGGGCGGAGGCCCCGGGTTCGCCGGGCAAGGTCGGTACCTTCGAGCGGGCGCATGGCGGGACGTTGCTGCTCGACGAGGTGGCCGACATGCCGCTCGAAACCCAGGGCAAGATCGTCCGCGTGCTGCAGGAGCAGACCTTCGAGCGCGTCGGCGGCCGGCACCTGGTCGAGGTCGATGTTCGCGTCATCGCTTCGACCAACCGGGACTTGGCGACGCTGATCCAAAAAGGCGGGTTTCGCGAGGACCTTTTCTATCGGCTGAACGTGGTGCCGCTTCGTGTGCCGGCCCTGCGGGAACGCCGCGAAGACATCCCTGATCTGATCGAGCATTTCATGGTCCATTCGGCGGAATTGGCCGGGCTGCCGCCCCGGTGCCTGACGGCGGATGCGACAGCCGCCTTGCAGACCTATGACTGGCCCGGCAATGTCCGCCAACTGCGCAACGTGGTCGACTGGATTCTCATCATGGCGCCAGGCGAGGCCGGCGATCCCGTCCAGGCGGACATGCTGCCGCCCGATATCGGCTCGATCGCGCCGGCCGTATCGCGCGACCGGGACGGCCAGGAGGTCATGTCGCTTCCCTTGCGGGAGGCGCGCGAAGTCTTCGAACGACAGTATCTCGAGGCGCAGGTGACGCGCTTCGGCGGCAACATCTCGCGCACGGCGGCCTTCATCGGCATGGAACGCTCGGCCTTGCATCGCAAGCTGCGGACCTTGGGTCTCGCCTCGGGCGACCGTCAATAGACGCGGTCTCGGGAGTCAGGATAAAGCGACATGCAAGTCATCATCTGCGGCGCCGGACAGGTTGGCTCTAGCATCGCCCGCTACCTCGCGAGCGAAAACGCCGACATCACCATGATCGATCAATCCCCGGAGCTCATTCACAAGATCGTCGATTCCCTGGACGTGAAGGGGCTGGTCGGTTTCGCCTCGCACCCCGACGTTCTGGAACGCGCCGGAGCGGCGGATGCGGACATGGTGATCGCGGTGACCTATGCCGACGAGGTGAACATGGTCGCCTGCCAGATCTGCCATACCCTCTTCGACGTCCCCACCAAGATCGCGCGTGTGCGGCACCAGAGCTATCTGGAGTCGGTCTGGTCGAACCTGTTCAGCCGCGACCATCTGCCGATCGACGTCATCATCTCGCCGGAGATCGAGGTGGCGCGGGCGATCAGCCGCCGGCTGCAGGTGCCGGGCGCATTCGACGTCATTCCCCTGGCGGATGGAAAGGTCAGCCTGATCGGGGTGCACTGCACCGCCGAGTGTCCGATCCTCGATACGCCGCTGCGCCAACTCACCGACCTGTTTCCCGAACTGCACATCCTGGTGGTCGGGATCTCGCGCCAGGGCAAGGGATTCGTCGTTTCGCCCGAGGACGAGCTGCAGCCCGGCGACAATGTCTACTTCGTCGCCGAAACCGGGCACCTCACCCGATCCATGGCGGCGTTCGGTCACGAGGAGAAAGAGGCCCGGCGCGTGACCATCGTCGGGGGCGGCAACATCGGCCTGTCGCTCGCCAAGATGGTCGAGGAGAAGCAGCCGCACGTGAAGCTGAGATTGATCGAGGTGGACAAGAAGCGCGCCGAACTGGCCGCGCAGAGCCTCGAGCACACCGTGGTCATCCACGGCGATGCGCTCGACTCCGAGATCCTAGAGGAGGCCAATGTCGGCTTGGCCGAAACCGTGATCGCCGTGTCCAACGACGACGAGGTGAACATTCTGGCCTCGCTGCTGGCCAAGCGCTTCGGCTGTCAACGGGCCGTCACCCTGATCAACAAGGCCACCTATGCGCCGCTGATCGATACGCTGGGCATCGACACCGTGGTCAATCCGCGCGTGATCACGGTGTCGACGATATTGCAGCACGTGCGCCGCGGCCGGATCCGCTCGGTGCACACCCTGAGCGAGGGGTTCGGCGAACTGATCGAGGCCGAGGCGATGGAAACATCCAGCCTGGTCGGCGTGCCGATCCGCGACGCCCCTCTGCCGGACGGCGTCATGGTCGCGGCGCTGGTTCGCGAAGGGTCGGTCATCATTCCGAGGGGCGATACGGTCGTGCGCGCGGGCGACCTGGTGATCATCTTCGCCGCGACCCGAGCGGTGAAGAAGGTCGAAAAGATATTTGCCGTGAAGCTGGAGTTCTTCTGAACACCGGCGCGCATTTGCCGAAACGCCAGTCAGGAAGGGAAGCCGCGATGCCGCGCCAAGCCTTTGTCAACGGCCGCTATGTCTCGCATGGTGCGGCCGCCGTGCACATCGAGGACCGGGGCTACCAGTTCGCCGACGGCGTCTACGAGGTCGTGCCGGTGGTGCAGGGCGCCCTGATCGACGAGGACCCTCATCTCGACCGGCTCGAGCGTTCGCTCGGCGAGCTGCAGATCGCCATGCCCATGACGCGTCAGGCGCTCAAGCTAGTCAGCCGGGAATTGATGCGGCGCAATCGGCTGTCCAGGGGGTTTCTCTATATGCAGATCACGCGCGGCGTGGCGCCGCGCGACCACAAGTTCCCCGAGGGAGTCGAGCCCGCCCTGGTGATGACCACGCGCCAGATGAAGCCCCAGAGCCACCAGGCGGTGACCGAGGGAGTCGGCGTGATTTCCATCCCGGATTTGCGTTGGAGTCGATGCGATATCAAATCTGTATCGCTGCTTCCTAATGTTTTAGGAAAGCAAGAGGCCGTGGAGGCCGGGGCCTACGAGGCTTGGATGGTCGACCCGCAGGGCCGGGTCACCGAGGGCACGTCGACCAATGCCTGGATCGTGACCCAGGACAACGAGCTGGTGACCCGTGACGTCAGCACGTCGATCCTGAACGGCATCACCCGGCTGCGGCTGCTCGATCTGATCCGCCAGGACGGCATCACATTCAGCGAACGCGCCTTCAGCATCGAGGAAGCCCGCCAGGCCCGCGAAGCCTTCATCACCTCGAGCTCCAACTTCGTCATGCCGGTAACCAGCATCGACGGCCGGGCGGTTGGCAACGGGCACCCGGGTCTCTTGACCGGCAAACTGCGCGAAGCCTACCTGGGCTTCGTCGAGCGGCAAGAGGAGCGCGCGTGAAGCGCGAACCGCCGCGCGCGCTCTTGTTCGACTGGGACAACACCCTGGTCGACACCTGGAGCGTCATACACCACGCCCTGACGGCCACGTTGAAGGCCATGGGGCATCGGCCTTGGAGCTTCGAGGAAACCCGAAAACGAGTGCGGGCCTCGGCGCGCGACAGCTTTCCGCTGCTGTTCGGCGAGCGGGCCGACGAAGCGATGGAAGTATTCTACGAAACCTTCGAGGCCGATCACCTGGCAAGACTGCGTGCGCTGCCGGGCGCCGGCGACATGCTGGCGCGGCTCGGCGAAGCGGGCATGCTCCTCGGGGTGGTCAGCAACAAGCGCGGCTGTCTCCTGCGACGGGGGGTGGCGCACCTAGGCTGGACCTCCTTGTTCCACCGGCTCGTGGGCGCCGACGATGCGCCACGGGACAAGCCGGCGGTCGAAGCGGTCGACCTGGCGCTCGAGGGAAGCGGACTGACGAGGGGCTCGGCCGTATGGTTCGTCGGCGATACGGACATCGACATGCTCTGCGCCCAACGGGCCGGCTGCCTGCCCGTCCTGCTGCGGGCCGACCCTCCGGCCCCCGAGGAGTTCGGCGTCGCCGCGCCGCAATGCCACGTGACGAGTTGCCGGGCCCTGGTCGAACTGGCCACGGCTCACTAAGTTTGCCTTATGAAAAACTCTTGCTACTGGTACGGGGTGATGTCCTATTGTGATCTATTGCCGGTACCGGCTTGATGAATCCGCTGGCCGGCGTTGAACGAAACGCGGGAAATTCGGGCTCAAAGAAACCGCACAACAACAACAAAATGGGGGTGGTGATGGCCGCCGAAAAATCACAGAACGTCCAAGACGTCTTTCTCAACCATATTCGCAAGAACAAGGTCCCGGTCACGGTCTTTCTCGTCAATGGCGTGAAGCTGCAGGGCATCATCACCTGGTTCGACAACTTCTCTGTTCTGCTCCGCCGCGACGCGCATTCGCAGCTGGTCTACAAGCATGCGATTTCGACGGTCATGCCGGCGGCTCCGGTGCAGTTGTTCGAGGCCGTGAAAGAGGAGGCCGAGCACGAGCACGAGTAACCGCGACCATGGCCGGCCGGCCGAGCCTTCGGTCGGCCCGGACGGCCGGGACGGATCGAATGGCGCGGCCGGTCGGGATGCCGGACGGGAACGCGTGGTTGTCGTCCACCCGGACCTTCGCCAGGGCGCCCGGGGCGGGCGCAGCCCCGCCGCTCGGCTCGAAGAGGCGGTGGGTCTGGCCCTGGCGATCGACCTCCACGTCGTGCACAGCGAGGTGTTGCGGGTATCGAGGCCGCGACCGTCGACGCTCCTGGGCAAGGGCGCGCTGGAGGCGCTTGGCCGGCTGATCGCCGCCGAGGAGGCGACGCTTTGCGTGATCGACGCGGCGCTCAGCCCGATTCAGCAACGCAACCTGGAGCAATCCTGGAACTGCAAGGTCATAGACCGCACCGGCCTGATCCTGGAAATCTTCGGCGCCCGGGCGCAGACCAAGGAAGGCAGCCTGCAGGTCGAGCTGGCGGCGCTCAGCTACCAGCGTTCGCGGCTCGTGCGGTCCTGGACCCACCTGGAACGTCAGCGCGGCGGTTTCGGCTTCCTCGGCGGTCCGGGCGAAAGCCAGCTGGAAATCGACCGCCGTCTGACCTCCGAGCGCATCGCCCGCATCAAGCAGGACCTCGAACAGGTCAAACGCACGCGCCAGCTGCACCGGAAATCCCGGCGGCGCGTGCCCTACCCGGTGATCGCCCTGGTCGGCTACACCAATGCCGGCAAGTCGACCTTGTTCAACCGCCTGACCCGCGCGAAGGTCCTGGCGCGGGACCTGTTGTTCGCCACGCTGGATCCGACCATGCGCAAGGTGCGCCTTGGGTCCGGCCCGGACGTCATCCTGTCCGACACCGTGGGATTCATTTCCGACCTGCCGACCGATCTGGTCGCGGCGTTCCGCGCCACACTCGAAGAGGTCGCCGAGGCGGATCTGATCGTCCATGTCCGCGACATCGCCCATCCGGACAGCGAGGCGCAATGCCGGGACGTGGAGCGCGTCCTGTCGGAGCTCGGACTGGAGGACAAGCTGGAAGGCGGCATGATCGAGGTCTTGAACAAGATCGACCTGCTCGACCGGGAGAGCCGCGACATTCTTGCGGCACGTACCGCGCGGCACGCCAACCAGGTCGCGGTCTCGGCGGTGACCGGCGAAGGCCTCGACGATCTTCTCGCGCTCCTGGCGCGGCGGCTCGGCGAAGGCAAGGACGTGGTCCAGCTGTCCGTGCCCCATGACGACGGAGCGGCGCTGGCCTGGCTCTACGATCACCGAGGTCTTGAGCCGGCGGGATGACGAGACCTTCGCGCATCTGCAGGTCAGCCTCGACCCGGGCGGCCTGGCGCGCTTCCGGCGGCATCACCCCGGCAAAGGCTTGGAGCCGGACTGATGCCCGGAGTTTTCCGGCTTCGGGGTGGCGGTTGACTCGGGCCCCGGCCGGATCTATATGCCCTTTAGCACTCATTGTGGGGGAGTGCTAAAGGGCTGGTTCTGGACTAGGGAAGGGAGATCAGGGTCATGAAATTCAGGCCGTTGCACGACCGCGTCGTGGTGGAGGCTCTCGAGCAGGAAGAGAAGACCGCGGGCGGCATCATCATCCCGGATACCGCGAAGGAAAAGCCCATGCAGGGCAAGGTGGTCGCCGCCGGTCCCGGCGCCCGGGGCGAAAGCGGGGAGGTTACGCCCTTGGACGTCAAGGCCGGAGACCGCGTGCTCTACGGGAAGTGGTCGGGAACCGAGGTCAAGGTCGACGGCAAGGACCTCCTGATCATGCGCGAGTCCGACATCATGGGTATTTTGGAATAGGAAAGGGACAAGGACCATGGCTGCAAAGGACGTCAAGTTCTCCGGCGACGCGCGCGACAGAATGCTCCGCGGCGTCAACATCCTGGCCGACGCGGTAAAGGTCACGCTCGGTCCCAAGGGCCGCAACGTCGTGCTCGACAAGGCCTTCGGCGCGCCGCGGATCAGCAAGGACGGCGTTACGGTCGCCAAGGAGATCGAGCTCTCCGACAAGTTCGAGAACATGGGCGCGCAGATGGTCCGCGAGGTCGCATCCAAGACCAGCGACCTGGTGGGAGACGGCACGACGACGGCGACCGTCCTGGCCCAGTCGATCGTGCGCGAGGGCTGCAAAGCCGATGCTGCCGGCATGAACCCGATGGACCTGAGGCGCGGCGTCGACATGGCCGTCGAGGCGGTCGTGGCAGAGCTCGAAGGCGGTTCGAGGAAAGTTTCGACCTCCGAGGAGATCACCCAGGTCGCCACGATCTCGGCCAACGGCGACACGGAGATCGGCGAGATGATCGCCGAGGCCATGCAGAAGGTCGGCAACGAGGGCGTGATCACGGTCGAGGAGGCCAAGAGCCTGGCGACCGAGCTCGACGTGGTCGAGGGCATGCAGTTCGACCGCGGCTACCTCTCGCCCTATTTCGTGACCAACGCCGACAAGATGACCTGCGACCTGGAGAGCCCTTACATCCTGCTGCACGAGAAGAAACTCTCGGGCCTGCAGCCGATGCTGCCGCTCCTGGAGTCCGTGGTGCAGTCGGGCCGGCCGCTGCTGATCATCGCCGAGGACGTCGAGGGCGAGGCGCTGGCCACCCTGGTGGTCAACAAGCTGCGCGGCGGCCTCAAGGTCGCGGCGGTCAAGGCGCCCGGGTTCGGCGATCGGCGCAAGGCCATGCTGGAGGACATCGCGATCCTGACCGGCGGCCAGGTGATCTCCGAGGACCTCGGCATCAAGCTCGAGTCGGTGACCCTCGACATGCTGGGCAGCGCCAAGAAGGTGCTGATCACCAAGGAAGAGACCACCGTGGTCGACG
>JAOUCL010000385.1 GCA_029859805.1 Rhodospirillales bacterium
ATCTACCCCCCTCCAGCGCCGGCAACCGGTACTGGAGGGGGGTAGATCATGAAATGCGCACGTCGGGCGGCGGTCGCGGCCCTTTGCCTTTTTTCGATCCTGGCGATCACCACGAGCGGGCCGGCACCGGCCGCGGCCTTGGAGCTGATCCCCGGGGCGCAGGCCGCGGGGACGGGTTGTCTGTCCTGCCACGAGGGCATCGAGCGCTTCAGCGACGGGGCCATGCAGGACACCATCGAGGCGATAGGCGCCGACTACGGCGATCCCGGCGGCTGCGTCGTCTGCCACGGCGGCACCCCCGCCGCAACCACCGCCGAGACCGCGCACAAGGACGCGCCCAAGGACCTGAAGGCGGACGGCGGCCCGCAGATGTTCTATCCCGACCCGGGCAGCGTGTGGATCGCGGACAACACCTGCGGCCAGTGCCACGAGGGCTATGCCGACCGCCTGGCCAAGTCGTTGATGAACACCGAGGCCGGCAAGCTGCAGGGCAACCTCTGGTCCTGGGGCCTGCAGTCGGACCACAAGGTGGTCTATGGCAACTACGACCTGAAGGACGAGGACGGGCCGGAACCCGCGGTCGGGACCGACGCCTACAAGGCCTATATGAGCGCGATGATCGCCGCCCATCCGGACCAATTTCCCGCCGAGATGAAGCAGGTGCCCGAGGTCGACGTCGAGGTGATTCCGGACCATCCGAACATGGCGGGGGTGACCTACTCGCGCCAGCAGTGCCAGCGCTGCCACGTCGGCGTCACCGGCCGCGAGAAGCGCGGCGACTACCGCGGCGGCGCCGGCTGCTCCTCCTGCCACGTTCCCTACGGCAACGAGGGCCTCTACGAAGGCGGCGATCCGACGATCCACAAGGAGCAGCCGGGCAAGCTCCTGCTCCACCGCATGCAGGGGACCCGCAAGTCCAAGGTCGCGCACGGCGACACGAGCTATTCGGGCATTCCCGCCGAATCCTGCAACTCCTGCCACAACCGCGGCAAGCGCATCGGCGTCAGCTACCAGGGACTCATGGAGTTCCCCTACGGCAGCCCCTACGACGCCGGCGGCGGCAAGCAGCCCAAGCTGCATACCAAGACCTACCTCTTCATCAAGGACGACCTGCACCACCAGACCGAGAGCCGGCCCGGCAACCCGGAAGCCGGGCTGCTGTGCCAGGACTGCCACACCTCGATCGACATGCACGGCGACGGCACGCTGTTCGGCACGACGCTGGCCCAGGTCGAGATCGAGTGCGCCGACTGCCACGGCACGCCGAGCGAGTTCCCCTGGGAGCTGCCGCTCGGCTATGGCGAGGAGTTCCAGCAGGCGGCAGGCGGCAAGCCGCGCGGGCTCACCCAGGATCTGCCCGACTACATGGCCTTCGCCAGCCAGTATGAGGCCGAGGACGGCTACCTGCTGACCGCGCGGGGCAACCCCTTCGGCAACGTGGTGAAGAAGGGCCGGAAGATCGTCCTCCACTCGGCCGGCGGGTTCGACTTCGACGTGCCGGTGCTCAAGCAGATCGCGGCCCAGGACACCTGGCGCAACAGCGCCGCCGAGGTCGCCATGACCAGCGTCGGCGCGCATATGGACTCCATGGAATGCTACGCCTGCCACGCCGACTGGGCGCCGCAGTGCTACGGCTGCCACATCACGGTCGACTATTCCAAGGGCAAGACCGACATCGACTGGATCCACAACGCCAATGCGCGCGGGCCCGACGGGCTCACGCCCGACGCCCAGCTCGGCACCAACGGGCTGACCAGCGCCGGCAAGGTCTCGGAGACGCGCTCCTACCTGCGCTGGGAGACGCCGATCCTCGGCATCAACGGCGAAGGCCGGGTCAGCCCCATGAGGCCGGGCTGCCAGGTGATCACCACGGTGATCGACAAGAACGGCAAGACCGTGGCCCGCAACGAGATCTGGATCACGCCCGAGGGCAAGGGCCTCGACCACGCGGCGGTCCAGCCGCACACCGCCGGGCGCAAGGCCCGGACCTGCGAGAGCTGCCACGACAACCCCAAGGCGCTGGGCTACGGCATCGAGGACGGGCGGTTCCTGAAGGGCTACGACAAGGGGTTCGTCGTCGACCTCGAGACCGTCCAGGGCCAGACCATTCCCCGCCAGACCAAGATGCAGTCGCAGGCGATCCCCAAGCTCGACCACGACCTGTCGCAAATCGTCACGCGCGAGGGCGAGCAGCTGGTCAGCGTCGGCTCGCACTGGCCGCTGACCGGGCCGCTGCCGGCCGAGATGCGCGAGAAGATGGAGCGCAGGGGGCTCTGCTTGGGCTGCCACCAGAACATGTCCGACGAGGCGCTCTGGGCCAAGGTGAACACACCCGGCTGGGTCGACAACGAGCAGCACCGTGCGGTGATGGACCGCGCGCTCTCCGAATACGCGCGCTCGAAGGACCAATAGGCGGCGAAGAGGAGGAGGCAGTGGAAATGCGCAAAGGCAATTGGACCGCCGCTGTGGCAGCCGTCGCGGCCGTCCTGCTCGCCGCGTCCTACGCGCCGGCGGCGGAGCTTTCTGATTACACGATCAAGCAGCTTCTGGAGCCCTGCACGGAAGGCGACAACGACTCGCGCTGGGGCCAGGTCGCCGAGCAGGAGTGCGAGCAGTACATCCGGGGATTCAGCGACGCCTATCTGACCACGGTGGCGGGCGGCGCCGAGGGCGTGGCCTGCCTGCCGCCGCCGGGCAACCGCGACACCGAGATCCGTTGGGCCTTCATGAAGTGGGCGAACCAGAACTTCGACCAGCGCGGCCGCCCGGCCGCGGAGGGGTTGATGGCGACCCTGCGCGCGGCCTTCGGCTGCAAGTGAGCGGCCGCTACGATCGGCCGGCCACCCTGCTCTATCTCGACCCGCCCTACCGGGGCGGCGCGGAGTCGCTCCGCCAAATCCGCAACCCCGTTACGGATTGCCGGGACGAAACGCCACGCCCGAGCGGCGGGCGTAACGCTCGGTGGCGCCGTGGGGCGGCCTGCCGCCGCCCGTCGGGCAGGCGGCGCGGCCGCCCTATTCGGCCTTGATGCGCTCCAGCAGACTGGCGGTGACCTGGCCGTCGGCCTTGAGGCCCTCGTCCTTCTGGTAGGCGCGGATCGCGGCGCGGGTCTTCGGACCCATCTGGCCGTCGGCCGGCCCGGGGTCGTAGCCCAGGTCCCTCAGCCGCGCCTGCAGGTCGCTCAAGGACGCGCGGTCGACCCGGGGCCCGGCGGGGCGCGCGGCCTGCTTGGCGCCGGTATTGGCCCGCGCCGACTGGCCTGCGGTCCCGCCGCAATCTTCCGCACGGCCGGACGAGGTCGTGCCGAACAGGTTGTCGATGCCGGCCGCGGCCGAGCAGGCGACGTTCTTTGTCCCATCCAACGTGCAGGCGGCCGTCAGTAGGAGGAAGGCCACGGCCGCGGCGCCGAGCGCGAGGCGCGGACGTCCGGCCTGCAAGCCTTTCAGAGGTGCGTGACTGAACACAGGTGTCTCCCGATCTTGCGATGTCAAAGGGTGGGCAGGGCACAGTCTGCCCGTACCGCGGTTAATCAAGCGTAAACCACCGGCCGCGCCGCGGGCCGCTCAGCCGGCTGGCGGCGCGTCCTCGGCGGCGCGCGCGGGCAGCGGGGCGAAGCGCAGCAGCAGATAGCCGCAGAGCGCCGAGGCCAGCGAGCCCGTGAGGACGCCCAGGCGGACCGGCGCCTCGAAGCTGGAGTGCTCGAAGGCCAGCGAGCCGACGAAGAGGCTCATCGTGAAGCCGACGCCGCAGAGCAGGGAGACACCGTAGAGCTGGCGCCAGGAAACGCCCGCGGGCATGGGCGCCAGGCCCGTGCGGATCGCCAGCCAGATCATGCCGAAGATACCCAGCTGCTTGCCGAGGAACAGGCCCAGCGAGATGCCGAGCTTGACCGGCTCGACGAAGCTGTGAAGGCCGACGCCCGCGAAGGAGACCCCGGCGTTGGCGAAGGCGAAGAGCGGCAGGATGCCGTAGGCGACCCAGGGATGGAGCGCGTGCTCGACATGCCTGAGCAGCGAAGCCTGGCCCTCGCCCCCGCCCTCGCCCCCGCCCTCGCCCCCGCCCGCGGGCCTGAGCGG
>JAOUCL010000386.1 GCA_029859805.1 Rhodospirillales bacterium
GCCCAGCTCGGCGACCGCCTCGAGATCGACCAGCTTCAGCAACGGATTTGTCGGGCTCTCGACCCAGATGAGCCGCGTCTCCGGCCGGATCGCGGACTCCAGCGCCGCCAGATCGGTCATGTCGACGAAGCTGAAGTCGAGGCCCGCGCTCTTCCGGCGCACGTTCTCGAACAGCCGGTAGGTGCCGCCGTAGAGGTCGTCCATGGCGACCACGTGGCTGCCGCTCTCGAGCAGCTCGAGCACCGTCGCGGTGGCGGCCATGCCCGAGGCGAAGGCGAACCCCGCCGTGCCGCTTTCGAGATCGGCGATGCAGCGCTCATAGGCCATGCGGGTCGGGTTCTGGGTGCGGCTGTACTCGTAGCCCTTGTGCACCCCGGGGCTCTCCTGCACGTAGGTCGAGGTGGCGTAGATTGGCGGCATGACCGCGCCGGTCGTGGGGTCCGGCGCCTGGCCGGCGTGGATCGTGCGGGTCGCGAAGGCGAGCCGGTTCGGGCGTTTCGTCTGGTCGGTCATGGCTGTCCTACTTCATCCGCCGGCGCAGGTGGTTCAAGAGGTCTATGCGGGTAATCAGGCCGAGGAACTTCTCGCCGTTCAATACGATGGCCACGTGGTCGTGCTCGAAGATCGGCAGGAGCGCGTCCATGGGCTGGTCGGCCTGCAGGGTCTCGAGCCGGGTGATCATGGCCGAGGAGACCGGGTTCTTGAAGTGCGCCTCGTCGCGGAACACGGCGAGCAGGATGTCGCTCTCGTCGATGATGCCGGCCACCTTGCCGTCGGCGTCGAGCACCGGCAGCTGCGAGATGTCGTAGAGCTTCATGCGCCCGTAGGCGATCAGCAGGCTGTCCTCGGGGGCCAGGGTGACCGTGGCGTGCTCGCCGTGGCGCCGGGCGATCAGGTCCGAGAGGTCGCCGCGGCGCTCGCGCTCGATGAAGCCCTGGTCGATCATCCAGTAGTCGTTGAACATCTTGGACAGGTACTTGTTGCCGCTGTCGCAGACGAAGGTGACGACCCGCTTGGGCGTCGTCTGCTCGCGGCAGTAGCGCAGCGCCGCGGCGATCAGCGTGCCCGTGGAGGAGCCGCCCAGGATGCACTCCTTGGCGAGCAGCTCGCGCGCGGTCATGAGCGATTCCCGGTCCGGGATGGCATAGGCGCGCTTGACCGAGGAGAGGTCGCAGACCGGCGGCAGGAAGTCCTCGCCGATGCCCTCGACGACCCAGGAGCCAACCTCCTCGGCGATCTCGCCGGTCTCGACGTAGTGGGTCAGCACCGAGCCTTCCGGGTCGGCCAGCACCATCTCGACATGGGGCGCCGCCTTGGCGAAAAAGCGGGCCAAGCCCGTGATCGTGCCGCCGGAACCGACGCCGCTTACGACCGCGTCCAACTCGTGGCCCATCTGCTCCCAGATCTCGGGCCCCGTGGTGGCCTCGTGGGCGTCCGGGTTGGCCTCGTTGGCGAACTGGTTGACGTAGAACGCGCCGGGGATCTCCTTGGTCAGGCGCTCGGCCATGTCCTGGTAGTACTCCGGATGGCCCTTGCCGACGTCCGAGCGGGTCAGCCGCACCTCGGCGCCCATCGCCTTCAGGTGGAAGATCTTCTCCTGGGCCATCTTGTCCGGCACCACGATGATCAGCTTGTAACCCTTCTGGGCGGCGACCAGGGCGAGGCCGAGGCCGGTGTTGCCGGCGGTCGCCTCGACGATCGCGCCGCCGGGCACGAGCCGGCCTTCCTTTTCCGCCGCCTCGATCATCGAGCGGCCGATGCGGTCCTTGATCGAGCCGCCGGGGTTCTGGTTCTCCAGCTTGAGGAACAGGCGGCAGGGCCCGGTGTCGATGCGATTGACCTCGACCATGGGCGTGTCGCCGATCATCTCGAGCACGTTGGAGTAGATGGGGGCCTGCTGTGCCATGACCGCGCTCCGCTTCGCGCCGCCGGGAGGGCGGCGCCGCAAGGGCCAGTAAAGGCGAGGGCGGCGCAAGGCGCAAGCCCGCGTTGTGCGCCGGCGCGTGGGGTGGGGCGGCGGAGCCCAAAAGGGGCGAAAAAAACGGAACGAGCCCATGCACGGTAAAAGATCCTTTGACTCCAAGGGGTTGGCGCGCGCTGCCGGGCAAGGTGTTGCGTAAGCCATTGAAAACAAAAAAGATTCTACCACAGAGGCGCAGAGACGCAGAGGAACCAACGCGGCCGACCACAAAGACACCAAGGCACGAAGGAAGGCACGAAGAAGGCCTTGTTTGCGCGCTGCGCGCGCGACAATCCACTTTGGTTCTCTGTGCCTCTGTGGTGAGCCTTGTGGTTTGCCTGTGGGGCGACGAAATTTGCGGAATGTTCTTGATATTGATCACTATATATGCTAATTAACCTATTATTCAAGAGCGTGGGCCTGGCGGGCCCTTGGCGGCGGCGAGCGCGGAGGCGCGGGCGATGGCGGAGCGCGGGCAGGAAACGGCGGGGGCGGAGGGTCTGGGCCCGGTCCCCGAACGAGGCGACGGCGCGGACCCGGGAGATGTCTGGGGCGCGGACCCCGGCAGCGACCGGGGTGCGGCGTTCGACGAGCAGCTGGTCGAGCAGGCCCTGGCCGGGGCCTGGTATCGCGACGGCAGCGGTGACAGCCCGGCCACGGAGGCGCAGCGGGCGCTGGTCCGGAGCATGATGGAGGGCCTGGGGCCCCGCGACATGGCCGAGCGGATCTGGGCCCAGCAGACGACCGCCGCGCACCTGGCCGCCACGGACGCCTTCAAGTGGCTCGCCAAGCCCGACCTGCCCGACAGCGCGCGCGTCCTGGCCCTGCGCCTGGCGGCCCAGTTGATGACGGTGACCGGCCGGCAGCTGGCCGGCCTCGACCTGCATCGGGCGCGCCTCAACGCCGACGCCGAGGCCCGGGCGCGGGCCGCCGAGCGGGAGCGCCGCCAGGCGGCCGAACGGGACGCGGCGGCCCGGCCCAAGGCCGGCGGGGTCCTGGTCGTGCCGCCCGCCGTGTCGCCCGAGGCGGAGGCCGAACGCATGGCCGAGGCCTACCGCGCGCGCCGCCGCGCCGAGAAGGCTTGGCGCGAAGGCAAGGGCCCGAAGCCGCAGGCCGGACCCGACCCGGACGACCCCTACGCCGCCGCCGCGGCCGAGGCCAGGGCCGCCGGGCGCGGCCCCTGCCTCATCGTGCCCGAGAAGCTCTCGCCCGAGGAGTGGGGTCGCGCCGCCCGCATCTACCAGCGCGCCCTCGTGGAAGACGACCCGTGAGCGGCCTTCACCCCTTGTCGTTCGCGGGCTCGACCCGCGAACCCAGGAGAGTCGCGGGGGACCCTGGATCACCGGGTCACGGCCCGGTGACGACAGAAAAAGGAGAATGGCGCCCCGCCAGGCAGACAAGCCCGCGCTGCGGCGCGCGGACCCGCAAGGGCACGCCCTGCCGGGCGCCGGCGGTCAAGCACAAGCGCCGCTGCCGCCTGCACGGCGGCGCCCAGGGCTCCGGCGCCCAGCCCGGCAACACCAACGCGTTAAAGCACGGCTTCTACAGCGCCGCCGCCGAGGCCGACCGCCGGCGCATCAGGGCGCTGATCCGGGCCTGGCGGAAGGGGGTGGCGGGGTTGGAGTGAGGGGCTTGGCGTCGCGTCTGTCTTGGGTCCTATTACGGACCAGACTTTGGTGGGATCGATACGGGCAAAAGTAGCCAACTCCGGACCTTCGGGGACCTGTAGTACGCGTCTGCTTACCGACCGACGCGGAATTTTCGAGTCAGAACAACATCGACTGGTTTCAGCCAAAAGACGGAAGTTCGTTGATATCGCCTCCGGATTGCGTCACTCCGGCAGACCCGCTTCGCGCAAGTAGCCGATCAGACGCTGTGAGTCTTCCTTGTTCTTGTGCATGTGGAGCATGCCATAGCGCTTCAGCGAAAACTCCGGAAAGAACTTGAGCAACTCGTTCGCAGTGGCGCGGGCCTCATCGAGGCGCCCTTCCGCAACCAAGGCGGCCACCCAGGAATGCAGCATCGGCGCGCCCATCGGGCCGCCTTGAGCAACGTTCCGCTTGAACGCCTCGATCGCCTCGCCGTACCTGCCGGCGGCACAACACGCATG
>JAOUCL010000014.1 GCA_029859805.1 Rhodospirillales bacterium
AAGACGCGCTATGCCTGTGACGGCCTGCACCGCCGGCGTCTGGACCGCCCTTATGTGCGAAATGCCGAAGGCCGGCTCGAGGCGGCCTCCTGGGAGGAGGCATTCAAGGCGATCGCCGGGCGCCTCGGCGGTTTGAGCGGCGACAAGATCGCGGCGGTGGCCGGGGACCTCTGCGACGCCGAATCCATGATGGCGCTCAAGGACCTGATGGGCACGCTGGGGTCGCCTAACCTCGAGTGTCGCCAGGACGGCGCCAAGCTCGACCCTGGGACCCGCGCCGGCTACCTGTTCAATACCGGTATCGCCGGCATCGAGCAGTCCGACGCGGTGCTGCTGGTCGGCACGAACCCGCGCTGGGAAGCGGCCATGATCAACGCCCGGCTGCGCAAGCGCTTCCTCGCGGGCGGCCTCGAGGTCGGGCTGATCGGCCCAGCGGTCGATTTGACCTACCCGATCGAGTCCCTGGGCGCCGGACCCGAGACCCTGAAGCAGCTGGCCGACGGCAAGGGCGCCTTCGCCAAAACGCTCAAGTCGGCCGAGCGGCCGATGGTCGTGCTCGGCAGCGGCGCGCTGGCCCGCCCGGACGGCGCCGCGGTGCTGGCGCTCGGCCGCAAGCTGGCCGAGACCTTCGGCATGGTGCGCGACGACTGGAATGGCTTCAACGTGCTGCACCGGGCGGCCGCGCGGGTCGGGGCGCTCGACCTGGACTTCCTGCCGGGCGAGGGCGGGCGCGACCTTGCCGGCATCCTCGAGGGGGCCGCGTCCGGCGCCGTCGAAGCGGTCTACCTGCTGGGCGCCGACGAGCTCGACCTCGCCGCGCTCGACAAGGCCTTCGTGATCTACCAGGGCCATCACGGCGACGCCGCCGCGCACCTGGCCGATGTGATCCTGCCCGGCGCGGCCTATACCGAGAAGAACGGCACCTACGTCAACACCGAGGGGCGGGTGCAGCTCGGCCGGCTGGCTGCCTTCCCGCCCGGCGAGGCGCGCGAGGACTGGACGATTCTGCGGGCGCTTTCGGAGGTGGTCGGCGAACGGTTGCCCTACGACAACCTGGGCCAGCTGCGCCAGCGCCTGATCGGGGTCAACCCGGTCTTCGCCGCGGTCGACCAGGTGGAGCGCGCGCCTTGGGAGCCCTTCGGGCAAGAGGGACCAGTCGACGCGGCGCCCTTCGAACTGCCGATCGACGACTATTACCGGACCGACCCGGTCAGCCGGGCCTCCGAAACCATGGCCCGCTGCAGCGAGGAGCTGCTAACCACTGCTCGGGAGGCGACCGGAACCGATGGCTAGCATCTTGAACGATCCCTTCTGGGACACCTACGCCGGACAGGGCGCCATCATTTTGGCGCAGATCCTGGCGGTCCTCGTTCCGTTGCTGCTCGCGGTCGCCTACCTGACCTACGCCGAACGCAAGGTGATCGGCGCCATGCAGCTCAGGAAGGGCCCCAACGTGGTCGGCTGGTTCGGCCTGCTCCAGCCCATCGCCGACGCCGCCAAGCTGCTGTTCAAGGAAACCATCCTGCCGGCTGGGGCGAACCGGGTGATCTTCGTCGCGGCGCCGATGGTGACCTTTGTCCTGGCCATGATCGGCTGGGCCGTCATTCCCTTCGGCGAGGGGCTCGTGGTCTCCGACCTCAACGTCGGGATCCTGTACCTCTTCGCGATCTCCTCGCTCGGGGTCTACGGCGTGATCATGTCCGGCTGGGCCTCCAACTCGAAGTATCCCTTTCTGGGGGCCTTGCGCTCGGCCGCCCAGATGGTGTCCTACGAGGTCTCGATGGGCTTCGTGATCATCACTGTGCTGATCTGTGTCGGCTCGCTCAACCTGACCGACATCGTGATGGCGCAGAAGACCGTCTGGTTCTGCGTGCCGCTGTTGCCGATGTTCGTGATCTTCTTCATATCGACGCTGGCCGAGACCAACCGCTCGCCCTTCGACCTGCCGGAGGGCGAGTCGGAGATCGTCGCCGGGTTCTTCCTCGAGTACTCCTCGATGACCTTCGCGCTCTTCTTCCTGGGCGAGTACGCCAGCATGCTTCTCATGGGCGCGATGACCTCGATCCTGTTCCTGGGGGGCTGGTTGCCGCCGCTCGATATCGCGCCGTTCAACTGGATCCCGGGGCCGGTATGGCTCTTCGGCAAGATCGCGGCCTGCATGTTCGTCTTCCTTTGGGTGCGCGCGACCTTCCCGCGCTATCGCTACGACCAACTTATGCGGCTCGGCTGGAAGGTCTTCCTGCCGTTCTCGCTGCTCTGGGTGGTGCTGACCGCCGGCTTCTTGTTTGCCTTCGACCTGGTGCCGAATAGGTAGGAACGTGGAGACCTTGCCATGCCCGAAGGGCAGACTATGGTATGCGCCGCCGCGCCGGCGGCAGGGGTGAAGGGACGACGCTGATGGGTATGATCGATCGCGGCTTACGCAGTCTGCTGCTCGGCGAGTTGCTGTCGGGCATGTCGCTCACCCTGCGCTATTTCTTCAGGCCCAAGGTGACCTTGAACTACCCCTACGAGAAGGGTCCCTTGAGCCCGCGGTTCCGCGGTGAGCACGCGCTGCGCCGCTACCCAAACGGCGAGGAGCGCTGCATCGCCTGTAAGCTCTGCGAGGCGATCTGTCCGGCCCAGGCCATTACCATCGAGGCCGAACCGCGCGCGGACGGCAGCCGGCGCACCACGCGCTACGACATCGACATGACCAAGTGCATCTACTGCGGCTTTTGTCAGGAAGCCTGCCCGGTGGACGCCATCGTCGAGGGGCCGAACTTCGAGTTCGCGACGGAGACCCGCGAGGAGATGTATTACAATAAGGAGAAGCTGCTCGAGAACGGGGACCGCTGGGAAGTCGAGATTCAGCAGAATCTGGAACTCGACGCACCCTACCGGTGAGCCCGTCGAAAGCCGCGTCCGAGAAGGGAAGGGGACCGTGATGCCGTTGCGAAGCCCGGGGAAGGCAGGGCCGATATGATATTGCAGGCGCTCGCCTTCTATCTCTTCGCCTTCGTGGCCGTGGCCTCGGGCGTGATGGTCATCGCGTCGCGCAACCCGGTGCATTCCGTGCTGTTTCTTATCCTCGCCTTCTTCAATGGGGCCGGGCTCTTCGTCCTGATGGGCGCCGAGTTTCTCGCCATGATCCTGGTCTTGGTCTACGTCGGCGCGGTGGCGGTGCTGTTCCTTTTCGTGGTCATGATGCTCGACATCAACTACGTCGAGATGCGCAAGGGGTTCCTGCAGTACCTGCCGGTGGGCGGGTTGATCGGCCTGATCCTGCTGGTGGAGCTGACCTTCGTCGCGGGGGCCTGGGTCGCCGCGCCCGCGGCGGTGGCCAGCATTCCGATAGCGCCGCCCGAACAGGTGCACAACACCAGGGCGCTCGGCAACGTCATCTACACCGACTACATCTACCTGTTCCAGGCGGCGGGCTTGGTGCTCCTGGTGGCCATGGTGGGCGCGATCGTCCTGACCCTGCGACAGCGCGAGGGGGTGCGCCGGCAGTCGATCGCCCGGCAGATCGGCCGCAAGCGCGGGGACTCGATCGAACTGAAGGACGTGCCGAGGGGGAGCGGAGTCTAGCGCGATGTTCGAGATCGGTCTTGCCCATTACCTGACCGTCGCCGCGGTCCTGTTCACCCTGGGGATCTTTGGCATCTTCCTGAACCGCAGGAACGTCATCATCATCCTCATGGCGATCGAGCTCATGCTGCTCGCCGTCAACATCAACCTGGTGGCGTTCTCGACCCATCTGCAGGACCTAGTGGGACAGGTCTTCGCGATGTTCGTGCTGACCGTGGCGGCCGCGGAGGCGGCGATCGGTCTGGCCATTCTGGTGGTCTACTTCCGGAACCGCGGGTCGATCGCGGTCGAGGACATCAACATGATGAAAGGCTGAAGGGCGTCATGGACGTTGCCGTTGTCTTCCTGCCGCTGATCGGTGCGATCATCGCTGGCCTGTTCGGACGCCAGATCGGCGACCGCGGCGCGCAGCTCGTGACCTGCGGTCTGCTGGGCCTGTCCGCGCTGCTCTCGCTGGTCGTGTTCCACGATGTGGTGATCGCCGGCAACGTCCACGTGACCGAGCTGTTCACCTGGATCGATTCCGGCAGTTTCGAGCTCTCCTGGGCGCTCAAGCTGGATACGCTGACCGCCGTGATGCTCTCCGTGGTGACCGTGGTCTCCTGCATGATCCATATCTACTCGATCGGCTACATGGCGCACGACAAGTCGATCCCGCGGTTCTTCTCCTACCTCAGCCTGTTCACCTTCTTCATGCTGATGCTGGTCAGCGCCGACAACTTCCTGCAGATGTTCTTCGGCTGGGAGGGCGTCGGCCTGGTGTCCTACCTGCTGATCGGCTTCTGGTACGAGCGGCCGAGCGCCTGCGCCGCCGCGATCAAGGCCTTCCTGGTCAACCGGGTCGGCGACATCGGCTTCGCGCTGGGCATCATGGGTGCGTTCTTCCTGTTCGGGGCGGTCGGCTTCGACCAGGTCTTCGCCGCGGTCCCCGAGTTCGCCGAGGCCCGCTTTACCTTCGTCGGCATCGAGGGGCACGCGCTCACCATCATCTGCATCCTGCTGTTCATCGGCGCCATGGGCAAGTCGGCGCAGATCGGCCTGCATACCTGGCTGCCGGATGCGATGGAAGGCCCGACACCGGTCTCGGCCCTGATCCACGCGGCGACCATGGTGACCGCCGGCGTGTTCATGGTCTGCCGCCTCTCGCCGATGTTCGAGTACGCGCCGGTCGCGTTGTCGCTCGTCACCTACGTCGGCGCGATCACCGCCATCTTCGCGGCGACCGTCGGGCTGTGCCAGAACGACATAAAGCGGGTCATCGCCTACTCGACCTGCAGCCAGCTCGGCTACATGTTCTTTGCCGCCGGCGTTTCGGCCTACGGCGCGGCGATCTTCCATCTAGGCACCCACGCCTTCTTCAAGGCGCTGCTGTTCCTCGGCGCCGGGTCGGTGATTCATGCCATGTCCGACGAGCAGGACATGCGCAGGATGGGCGGCCTCTGGAAGCGCATACCCTACACCTACGGCCTGATGTGGGCCGGCAGCCTGGCGCTCGCCGGCATTCCGTTTTTTGCCGGCTACTTCTCCAAGGACCTGATCATCGAAGCGGCCCTTGGCGCGGGCAGCGACGCGGGCGTCTTCGCCTTTTGGATGGGGGTCTCGGCGGCCTTCCTGACGGCGCTCTATTCCTGGCGGCTGATCCTGATGACCTTCCACGGCAAGCCGCGCATGGAACAGTCGATATGGGACCACGTCCACGAATCGCCCAAGGTCATGATCATCCCGCTCTTCGTGCTGGCCGCGGGCGCCGTGTTCGGCGGCGCGGCGGCGCCGTTCCTGGTGGGTGACGGACGCGAGGCCTTCTGGGGCGAATCGCTGTTGGTGCTGTTCGGCAACGATTCGATCGAGGCGGCGCACCATTTGCCGCTTTCGGTGAAGCTGTTGCCGATCGTCGTCGCGGTCCTCGGCATCGCGGTGGCCTACTGGATGTATATGGCGCAGCCCGGCCTGCCCGCGGCACTCGCCCGCACCTTCCGACCGATCTACCTGTTCCTCTTGAACAAGTGGTACTTCGACGAGCTTTACGACGCGCTGTTCGTGCGACCGGCCTTCGCCATCGGCCGCGGCCTGTGGAAGAAGGGCGACGGCGCGGTGATCGACGGCTATGGGCCGGACGGCATTGCGGCGACCACGATCAGCCTCGCGCAGCGCATCAGCCGGCTGCAGACCGGCTATGTCTACCACTATGCCTTTGCCATGTTGGTCGGCGTCGTCGGGCTAGTCACCTGGTACATTTTGAGCCGGTTGGGGTGAACGTCCGATGAGCGACTGGCCTCTGCTTTCCTTGATCACGTTCCTGCCGCTCCTGGGCGCGGCGTTCATCTTTTTCATCCGGGGCGAGCAGGAAGACATCGCGCGCAACGCGCGCTCCGTCGCCCTGTGGTTCTCGTTCGGTACCTTCGTGCTTTCCCTGTGGCTTTGGTTCAGCTTCGAGCGCGGCACCGCCGAGTTCCAATGGGCCGAGGAGGTCCTCTGGATCCCGGGCTTCAACATCACCTACCGGATGGGTGTCGACGGCATCTCGATGCCCTTCGTGCTGCTGTCGACCCTGCTCACGCCGCTGTGCATCCTGGCCAGCTGGGAGGCGATCAAGGTCCGGGTCAAGGAATACATGATCGCCTTCCTGGTGCTCGAAACCATGATGGTCGGCATGTTCTGCGCCCTCGACTTGGTCGTGTTCTACATCTTCTTCGAGGGCGTGCTGATCCCGATGTTCCTGATCATCGGCATCTGGGGCGGCGCGCGGCGGGTCTACTCGGCCTTCAAGTTCTTCCTGTTCACGCTCGCCGGCTCGGTCCTGATGCTGCTCGCCATCCTGGCGATCTACTTCGAGACCGGCATCACGGACATCCCGACGCTGCTCGATACCCGGCTGCCTCCGGAAATGCAGACCTGGCTGTGGCTCGCCTTCTTCGCGTCCTTCGCGGTCAAGGTACCGATGTGGCCGGTGCATACCTGGCTGCCCGACGCCCACGTCGAGGCGCCCACCGCGGGCTCGGTCATCCTGGCCGGCGTGCTCTTGAAGATGGGCGGCTACGGGTTCCTGCGCTTTTCCTTGCCCATGCTGCCGGAGGCCTCGGCCCTGTTCACGCCGCTGCTGATCTATCCGCTGTCGATCATCGCGGTGATCTACACCTCGCTGGTCGCGCTGGCCCAGGAGGACATGAAGAAGCTGATCGCCTACTCCTCGGTCGCCCACATGGGCCTCGTCACGGTCGGTATCTTCACGGTGACCCAGCAAGGCATCGAGGGCGCAATGATCCAGATGCTCTCGCACGGCGTCGTATCGGCCGCGCTGTTCCTCATCGTCGGCGTGATCTACGACCGCATGCACTCGCGGCTGATCGAACGCTACGACGGCCTGGTCGAGCGCATGCCGGCCTATGCCCTGATGTTCATGGTCTTCATGCTGGCCTCGGTCGGCCTGCCGGGGACCAGCGGCTTCGTGGGCGAGTTCCTGGTGCTGGTCGGCGCCTTCCAGGTCAACACCGCGGTGGCCGTGCTGTGCGCATCGGGCATGGTGCTGGGCGCGGCCTATATGCTCTATCTCTATCGCCGGGTCATCTTCGGCAAGATGACCAAGGAGGACCTGCGCACAATCCTGGACCTCAGTTGGCGCGAGAAGGCGATTTTCGCTCCGCTGATCGCCGTGGTGCTGTGGATGGGAATCTATCCGATGTCCTTTATCGACGTGATGGCGGCCTCTGTCGCCAACGTGATCGACAACTATGAAGCCGCCCTGGCGGCCGCCGAGGGGCCGTCGCTGGCCGCCTTGTGGCCGGTCGAGTGAGGATGGAGCCGCCGATGATCTCGCTTGACCTTACGTCCGCCCTGCCGGAGGTCTTCCTGGCCTGCGCCGCGATGGTGTTGCTCATGCTGGGGGTATTTCGCCGCGCGGGGTCGACACGGCTGGTGCTGGTGCTGACCGTAGTCGTCCTGGCGGTTGCCCTCCTGCTGATCGTCTTCTCGCCGGACGACCGGGCCCTGGCCTTCAACGGCCTTTTCGTGACGGACAATTTTACGGCTTACATGAAAGTGCTGGTGCTGCTCGGCGCGGCGCTCACGATCGGCATGTCGCTCGGCTATATCGAGCGCGAGCAGATGGATCGCTTCGAGTTTCCTGTGCTCATGCTATTTGCCACGCTCGGCATGCTGGCCATGGTTTCGGCGAACGACCTGATTTCACTCTATCTCGGTCTCGAGCTCCAAAGCCTCTCGCTCTACGTCATCACCGCGTTCCGCCGGGATTCCGTGCGGTCCAGCGAGGCGGGCCTGAAATACTTCGTCCTGGGGGCCCTGTCTTCGGGGATGCTGCTCTACGGCAGTTCGATGGTCTACGGATTTGCCGGCAGCACCAATTTCGAGGCCCTGGCCGAGGTTCTGGCGGCCGATCTGGCGTTCGGCCGGGCGCCGTCGCTCGGCCTGATCGTCGGGTTGGTCTTCCTGCTGGCCGGCCTTGCCTTCAAGGTTTCGGCCGTGCCGTTCCATATGTGGACCCCGGACGTCTACGAGGGCGCGCCCACGCCGGTCACGGCGTTTCTCGCCAGCGCCCCCAAGGTGGCGGCCATGGCGCTCATCGTCCGGGTCATGGTGGGGCCCTTCGGCGACCTCTTCGAGCAGTGGCAGCAGATCGTCGTCGTGATCTCGATCGGCTCGATGGTGCTGGGCGCCTTCGCGGCGATCAATCAGACGAATATCAAGCGGCTCATGGCCTACAGCTCGATCGGCCACATGGGCTACGTATTGGTCGGGCTCGCCGCCGGGACCGAGGCGGGCGTGCTCGGCATCGTGGTCTATCTGGCGATCTATCTGATCATGAACATCGGCACCTTCGCGTGCATCCTGTGCATGAGCCAGGAAGGGCGGATGGTCGAACGGATCGAGGACCTGAAAGGCCTCGGGAAGTCCAACCCGCTTATGGCCCTGGCGCTGACCATTCTGATGTTCTCGATGGCGGGCATCCCGCCGCTCGCCGGCTTCTTCGGCAAGTACTTCGTGTTCCTCGCGGCGATCAAGGCCGGGCTCTACGCCTTGGCGGTGATCGGCGTGCTGGCTTCGGTCGTGGGCGCGTTCTATTACGTGCGAATCGTCAAGCTGATGTATTTCGAGGAGCCGGCCGAGGTGCTGGACCGTCCGATCGGCGCCGTGTTGCGATTGATGATCACCGGGACCAGCTTGGCCATGGTCCTGTTTCTCCTGGTCGCCGGACCGGTGGTCGGCGGCGCCGGGGCCGCGGCCGCGGCGCTTTTCGCGGGATGACGACCGGGGCGGTGGTGGATCGGCCGCACCTGCCGCCCGCCTATCGCCTGGTGGCGCTCGACCGGGTCGACAGCAGCAACGACCAGGCCAAGCGCCTTGCCGAGGCGGGCGCCGAGGACGGCACCCTTGTCTGGGTCCGCGAGCAGCTCAAGGGTCGGGGCCGCCGCGGTCGGAGCTGGGCGAGCCCGCCCGGAAACCTCTATCTCTCGCTCGTGCTGCGTCCCGAGTGTACGGCGGCCGAGGCGGCGCAGCTCGGTTTCGTCGCGGCGCTCGGTATCGGCGATGGGGTCGGCAGCGTGGCGCCGCCCCTGGTCGAGGTCCGGTACAAGTGGCCGAACGACGTGCTGTTCAACGGGCGCAAGGGCGCCGGCATCCTGCTCGAATCCCGCATGTCCCCGGCGGGCGGTCTCGAGTGGCTGGTGCTCGGGCTTGGGGTCAACGTGGCCAGCTTTCCCGAGGACGCGGATCTTGCGGCGACCAGCCTGCGCTTCGAGGGCGCCCCACAGGACGTCGACGAGGTCGACCTCCTGGAGGCCTTCGCCCGGCATTTCCTGACCTGGGTGAATCGATGGCGTGAAGATGGCTTTGAGCCGATTCGCGAGACTTGGCTCCACCACGCACAGGGGCTCGGCGAGCCGATCGAGGTCCACCTGCCGGGCGAAACCCTGAGCGGCAGGTTCCGCGACCTGGACGAAAGCGGCGTACTGCTCCTCGAACAGGCGGACGGGCAGGTCCGCTCGATCGCCGCCGGCGACGTCTACTTCGGTGCATGAGGCCGCCATGCTGCTCGCGATCGATTCCGGCAACACCAACGTGGTCTTCGCAGTCTACGATGGCGAAGAGATGCGCGGACGCTGGCGCGCGTCCAGCGACGCCAGGCGGACCGCCGACGAATACGCGGTCTGGCTGACCCAGCTGATGGCGCTCGATGGCCTGGAGGCGAGCGACATCGACGGCGCGATCATCGCCTCCGTGGTGCCGCCCTCGGTCTACGGCCTGAAGACCTTGTGCAGCCAGTATTTCGGCGTCAGACCCTTGATGATCGGCGATCCGGATGTCGATCTCGGGATCGAGGTGCGGGCGAAGCAAGTCGGCGCCGACCGCCTGGTCAACGCGGTCGCCGGGCATGCGACTTACGACGGTCCTTTGATCATCATCGACTTCGGCACGGCGACCAGCTTCGACGTGATCGGGCCCGACGGCGGGTACGAGGGCGGCGTCATCGCACCGGGCGTCAACCTGTCGGTCGAGGCGCTCTACCAGGCCTCGGCACAGCTGCCGCGCATCGGCGTGGTGCGGCCGAAGAAGGTCATCGGCAAGGCCACGGTGCCGGCCATGCAATCCGGTCTCTATTGGGGCTACGTCGCCATGATCGACGGCGTCGTCGCGCGCATCGAGGCAGAGACGGGGCATCCCATGACCGTCATCGCGACCGGCGGCCTGGCGCCGTTGTTCGCCAAGGCCTGCGAGAGCATCGACCACAGCGATCCGGACCTGACGGCGCGCGGCTTGGCGCTCATATACCGGGCCAACCAGGCGTGAGCCGGGCGAGCAGGCTGGCGGGGCCCGGCGACCTCTGGTTCCTGCCGCTCGGCGGGACCGGCGAGATCGGCATGAACCTGAACCTCTATGGCCACGACGGCGCCTGGCTGATGATCGACCTGGGCATCACCTTCGCCGACGAGCGCCTGCCGGGCGTCGATATCGTTATGCCCGACCCCGGCTTCATTGAAGCGCAGAAGGACAAGCTGGCCGGCCTGGTCCTCACCCACGCGCACGAGGACCACATCGGCGCCGTGCCCTACCTCTGGCCGCGCCTGCAATGTCCGATCTACGCCACGCCCTTCACCGCGGGCGTGCTGCGCCGCAAGCTGCGGGAAAACGGCTTTGCCGAGGACGCGGAAATCACCGAGGTGCCGATGTCGGGGCGCTTTACGGTCGGCCCCTTCGAGCTCGAGCTGATCACGCTGACGCACTCGATTCCCGAGCCCAATGCCGTGGCGATCCGAACCGCGGCGGGAACCGTGCTCCATACCGGCGATTGGAAGCTGGATCCCGAACCCCTGGTCGGCGACGACTACGACGAGGTCGCCCTGCGGCGGCTCGCCGAGGAAGGCGTGCTCGCCATGGTTTGCGATTCGACCAACGCGCTGGTCGAGGGGGAATCGGGGTCCGAGGGCGAAGTGCGCGACAGCCTGACCGAACTCGTCGGCGGCTTCGAGGGGCGCGTGGTCGTCGCTTGTTTCGCCACCAACGTGGCGCGGCTGGAGACCGCGATGCGCGTCGGAGAGGCGCACGGCCGGCACGTCGCTCTGGTCGGCCGCTCCATGCACCGGATCTATCAGGCGGCGCGAGAATGCGGCTACCTTGCCGACCTGCCGCCCCTGGTGTCCGACCGCGACGTCGGTTTTCTGCCGCGCGACGAGGTGCTGTTGCTGTGCACCGGCAGCCAGGGCGAACCGCGCTCGGCGCTGTCGCGCATCGTTCGCGACGATCATCCGGAGGTGAGCCTCGAGCCGGGCGACGCCGTGATATTCTCCTCGCGCGTCATACCGGGCAACGAAAAGGCGATCAGCGCCCTTCAGAACGAACTGGTGCGCCAGGGCATCAAGGTGGTCACCGACCGGGATCACTTCACCCACGTCTCGGGCCATCCGGCGCGCGACGAGCTGGCGCAGATGTATCAGTGGGTCCGCCCTCAGGTCGCGATCCCGGTGCACGGCGAGGCGCGCCACTTGGCCGAACATGCCGAGCTGGCGCGGGCGTGCCAGGTGCCGCAGGCGATCGTGGCCGAGAACGGGACCCTGATCAACCTCGCACCCGGAGCCGTGGAGATCTTCGATCACGTGCCGACCGGGCGCCTGATCCTCGATGGGACACGGTTGATTCCGGATCGGAGCCCGGTGCTGCGCGAACGCCAGCGCCTGCTCTACAACGGCGTCGCCCTGGTCACTCTCGTGGTGGACGCCGAGGGCGCGCTCCGGGCCGAGCCGCGCTTGGCGCTGCAGGGGGTGCTCGACCCCGAGACCGAGGTCGAGGTCGTCCTCGAGGCGCTCGACGCGCTCAAAGATGATATGAGCAAACTGCCGCCCGGCGCCCGGACCAGCGACGAACGGGTGAGCGAGACCGCCCGCTTGGCGGTGCGCCGCGCCTTGTTCCGCGCGGTCGGCAAGAAGCCGGTCACCCGGGTGCACCTGATCCGCTTGTGATGGAATCACCAAACATTATCTGCTAATCCGGGCTCGGAAGGGAGCGCGCGACATGATTGGACGTTTGAACCACGTGGCCATTGCCGTGCCGGACCTAGCGGCGGCCGCCGCGCAGTACCGGAATGTCTTGGGGGGCCGGGTTTCCGAGCCTCTGGACCAGCCGGCCCACGGTGTCACGGTGGTCTTCGTCGAGCTGCCCAATACCAAGATCGAGCTGCTTTCTCCCTTGGGTGCGGACTCGCCGATCCATGGCTTCCTGGCGCGCAATCCCTCCGGCGGCATGCACCACCTCTGCTACGAGGTCGATGACATCCTGGCCGCGCGCGACCGGCTGGTCGCCGGCGGGGCGCGGGTTCTGGGTGACGGCGAGCCCAAGATCGGCGCGCACGAAAAGCCGGTCCTGTTCCTGCATCCGAAGGATTTTTCCGGTACGCTGATCGAACTGGAGCAGGTCTAGACACAGGACGGCGTGGGACTCCAGACATGAACTGGTTTACCGGTGTGCTGGTCTACGTGATGATCTGGTGGGTGGTGCTGTTCACGGTGCTTCCCTGGGGCGTCCGGGTGCCCGACGAGCACGCGCCCGGCCATGCGACCAGTGCGCCGGTCAAGCCCATGATGCTGCGTAAGGCCTTCATTACCACCGCGATCGCCACGGTTCTGTGGGGCATCGCCTATGTGCTGATCGAAAGCGAGCTCATCACGTTTCGCGTCCGCTAACCTAGCCCGTCCCGGGGGTTACGATGCCACTACAGGTGCTCGTACAGGGTCACGGCGTCGTTCATTTCCTCGAGCAGCAGCGAACTTGCTTGGGCCACTTTCGCGATGGCACCCGGATCCGGCTTGCCGGCCCTCCCAAATGGCTCCAATTGCGGCCGGATTTCGTCCCACAGCCGCTCGACGACTCGCAGCCGGGCCCTGATTTCCGGGGTCGGCGCGCGCAGGATGCCCTGATCGTTGTCGCCTTTGATCAACCCCTGGAGCGTGCGATCGAACAGCTTAATAGTACCGCGCAGGTTCCGCCGGTTGTTTCGCTCTTCGTAGCCATAG
Organism: Rhodospirillales bacterium; assembly: GCA_029859805.1. Taxonomy (GTDB): domain Bacteria; phylum Pseudomonadota; class Alphaproteobacteria; order Kiloniellales; family JAKSDN01; genus CAMYKD01. Next base: position 13,089 of record JAOUCL010000014.1, read on the forward strand.
GCGATCAGGAGATACTCCTTGAGCATTTTCTGGCTCAGCATCCGCTGTTGCCCCGACAGGTTGAGGGCCACCGTGAGCATGGAAACGAGGCCACCTGACGCCGAGTTATAGGCCTTCACCGTATCGTCCGTGGCCTGCAACAGAGGCAAATTGAGCTCGACAATGGTGTCGATGCCCTCGGCCGTGACGTTCTGGCCGGCGACACTGTTCCGGACGACGGTGTCGAGCAGCGGCCACAACTCCTCGACCTTTCTCAGTTGGTCCAACACCTCGGGCTCGGTTGTCGGTGGCAGGCCCAGGAGAGCATCGCCGTTGCGTAGGCCCTTCAACGTACGATCGAACAACGTCCTGGTTTTTTCTAGATTGAGGAGATTCTCGTCCCGATCGATTCCCAGCGCCACAAGCAGGGATTCCTTGCTGATTTTCTGTGTCAGCATGCGTTGCATGCCGGCAAGGTTGATGACGTGATTGAGGCTCTTGGTCTGGGCAAGACCTGGACCAGCCCCAGCGACAACCCCCAGCGCGATTACACAGGCCATTATTATCAGCCTACCGGTGTGCTTTCCGGCCGGTCTTTCGAAACAACTAAACCAAGACATACCACGTCCTCCCACGTCGTATATGGCGGAGCCGCCACACCTGAAAAATGTAATCAGTAAAATCCACAGCCCTACTTGAATGGCCATAGTGACGCTAGGCCTGTAAAGTTTTCGTAAACTTCCGCCGTTTCGCCCAAGACCCGGATCGAGCAGATGGAGTAACAGAAATATGATTTAATAATAATGGAGTAAACGAAAACGGGTGATCTTCCAGGCTGTCGAGAACAGGGGTATCTCGACATGTCGTGCCCAGGACTCAGGTGCCGGAGCTCTCCACCGAAAATTGAAATCCCTGTTCAGCGTCAGAACTTCGATCCGATCGCCGAATGCTCGCCAGACGGGTATTCTTCTTTCAAATTCGGATCACGCCCCAAGAGCCCTCAACGAACAGCCGCTTAGAAGAACGCGAACTTGAGGGCGAACAGCACGCCGATCACCAGGACCGCCGGCGGGCACTCGCGCCACTTGCCGCTCACGATCTTGACCACCGCATAGGTAATGAAGCCGATGCCGATGCCGTGGGCGATCGAGAAGGTCAGCGGCATGGCGATCGCGGTGATCACCGCGGGCGCATATTCGGTCGCGTCCTCCCAATCGATCTCCGCCAGGCCACGGGCCATCAAGCAGGCCACGTAGAGCAGGGCCGGCGCCGTGGCGTAGTCCGGCACGGTCTGGGCCAAGGGCGAGAAGAATAGGGTGAGCAGAAACAGGCCCGCGACGACCACGGCGGTCAGCCCGGTGCGGCCGCCCGCCTTGATGCCGGCCGCGCTCTCGATATAGCTGGTGGTCGTCGAGGTGCCCATCAGGGCGCCGGCCACCGTCGCCGTGCTGTCGGCCAGCAGTGCCCGGCCGACCCCCGGAAGATGGCCTTTGGCGTCGAGCATGCCGGCCCGGTGGGCGAGGCCGACCAGGGTGCCGGCGGTATCGAACAGGTCGACCAGGAGAAAGGTGAAAATCACGGTCAGCAGGCCGATCTCGAAGGCCCCGACGAGATCGAGTTGGAGCAGGGTCGGCGTGGGATCGGGCGGCCACGAGGCCAGGCCCTTCCATTCGGAGACGCCGAACAGGATGCCCACGGCGGTCACCGCGAGAATCCCGATGATCACCGCGCCCGGGACCCTGTGAGCGTCGAGCACGATCATGATGACGAAGCCGGCCGCGGCGAGCAGCACGGCCGGGGCGGTGACGTCGCCCAGGGTGACCAGCGTGGCCGGGTGGTCCACCACGATGCCGGCGTTCTTCAGCGCGATAATGGCCAGGAACAGCCCGATTCCGGCCGAGATCGCCAATTTGAGGGTCTTGGGGATGGAGTTGATGATCCAGGCGCGCACCGGCAGCAGGCTGAGGATGACGAAGAGCACGCCGGAAATGAACACCGCGCCGAGCGCCGTCTGCCAGGAGTAGCCCATGCTGCCGACCACGGCATAGGCGAAAAAGGCGTTCAGTCCCATGCCCGGCGCCAGCGCGATCGGGAAGTTGGCGTAGAGCCCCATGATCAGCGTGCCGACCGCCGCCGCCACGCAGGTCGCCACGAAGACCGCCCCGAAATCCATGCCCACATCCGACAGGATCGCCGGGTTGACGAAAGTGATGTAGGCCATGGTCAGGAAGGTCGTGACCCCGGCCAGGACCTCTGTCCGCACCGTGGTTCCATGTTCGGCCAGCTTGAACAGTTTCAGCATTCTTTCCCCCTCGGATCTCGCAACCGGCCGCGTGCCGCCCTGGGACCGAAGCCTGGCCGGTGCCGTCGCGCCCTTGCTGCGCTTTCAATCCCCCTCTAGCGAGACCGGCCATCCGGGCTTATGGCTTTGTTAGCCCGGCGTGGCTAAAGTTCGGTCATGCAGCGCCTTGGTGCCAGTCTGACAGCGAGCCTGTCGCTCCTGCTCGTGGCCGCCACCCCCGCGTCGGCGGCGGATGCCATCCTGCGCATGACGCAAGGCGACTGCAAGCGCCTCGTCGCCCACCGGCCGGCGCCCGGCGTCGCCTATCAACCTGGTATCGATGTGCGCGGCCATGCAGTCGCGCCGGCCGAACCCGAGGGTGATACTCCGCTTCAACCTTACGAGATCCTTCTGATACCGATCGAGCTCGACCTCTTCGAGCGTCTGGGCTCCGACCCGGGCCGCCCTGCCGTCGAGGCCAGGGTCCTCATCGGCACGATCGAGCTGCGCGACGGGCGCGCTTACTTCAACGGCCGGCCGCTGGAAGACGCGGGCGAGGCGAAACTGGCGGCGAAGTGCCGGGAGCGGCTGGCCGGGGGCGGCTAGGGACTGTCTGGACGCGCATCGAGCTCGGCACCGGCTGCGTGCTTAGAGCTGAAACCGGATGAACATGTAAAAGCCGAAAATGATCAGACACATGCAAACCGTATTGATCAGGTATAGCAGTTTCGATCGCTCGGCGCGTCGCTCTTTGTCGGCCAGCATCTGGTCCGGCGAGGATCGCGCCTTTTCCTCCAGTTGCTTGGCGTAGAGATCGACCGCCGTCATGCCTTGGCCTGTGTCCGGGACGGCGTGCCCGCCGTGCAGGTCGAGCCGAATTGAAACGAGCAGCCCGATCAAGCCCAAAAGCCCGACGCCCAGCCAGCCGATGTAGGAGAAGGAGACCACGGCGGCGATGAGCGCGACGACAACCCAGAAAAGCACGGCCACCCAGAAAGCGCGTCTTTGCCGGCCGTTATCCATTTCCCGTCTCCGATCTCCTCGTCGCCATAGTACCCTATTCGGTCTTGTGCCGCCGGTCCCTCGCGGCCGTTCTGGAGCCGCAATTTCCCGCCGTCCGGCCATGGACATGCAAGGTGCCTTCCCATAGTCTCTGCACGCCCGCGGCCGCGCCGGGCGGTGTCCTCTTCCAAGGGCGCCCACACCATGGAATTCAACGCCGAGGAGTTCGATGCGCCGCTCCGCCTATTTTCTGCCCACGCTGAAGGAAACGCCCTCCGAGGCGCAGATCGTTTCGCACCGGCTGATGCTGCGCGCCGGCATGATCCGGCAGGCCAGCGCCGGCATTTACTCCTGGCTGCCGCTCGGCTTTCGCGTGCTCAAGAACATCGAGCGGATCGTGCGCGAGGAGCAGGACGCCGCCGGCTGCCAGGAAATCCTCATGCCGACCATCCAATCGGCCGACCTGTGGAAGCAGTCGGGGCGCTACGAGGACTACGGCAAAGAGATGCTGCGCATCGAGGACCGCCACGGCCGGGAGATGCTCTATGGTCCCACCAACGAGGAGCTGATCACCGACATCTTCAAGAGCGCGGTCAAGAGCTACCGCGACCTGCCCAAGCTGCTCTACCATATCCAATGGAAGTTCCGCGACGAGGTGCGGCCCCGTTTCGGGATCATGCGCGGGCGCGAATTCCTGATGAAGGACAGCTACTCTTTCGATCTCGATTATGAAGGTGCCAAAGAAGCTTACAACAAGATGTTCGTAGCTTACTTGAGAACCTTTGCGCGCATGGACCTGAAGGCGATTCCCATGGAGGCCGACACCGGGCCGATCGGCGGCAACTTGAGCCACGAGTTCATCATCCTGGCCGACACCGGCGAGTCCGAGGTCTACTGCAACCGCGACTTCGTCGATTTCGATGTCCTCGGCTCCGATGTCGAGTACCGGGATGTCGAGGGCCTGGCGACGATCGTGGACCACTTCACCAGCCTCTACGCCTGCACGGACGAAAAGCACGATGCCGCGGAGTTCGAACGCCGCGTGCCCGAGGACCGCCGTCATGTCGGGCGCGGCATAGAGGTCGGCCACATCTTCTATTTCGGCGACAAGTACTCCGCGCCGCTGGGCGCTTTCGTGACCAAGCCGGACGACAGCCAGGTCGCCGTGCATATGGGCTCCTACGGCATCGGCGTGTCGCGCCTCGCGGGCGCGATCATCGAGGCGAGTCACGACGCCGCCGGGATCGTCTGGCCCGAATCCATAGCGCCTTTCAAGGTCGGATTGATCAACCTCAAGGCCGGCGATGCCGACTGCACTCGGGTCTGCGAAGAGATCTACGGCCAGCTGCGCGGGGCCGGCATCGAAGTCCTGTACGACGACAGCGAGGAACGCGGCGGCGCCAAGTTCGCCGAAATGGACCTGATCGGCCTGCCCTGGCAACTTGTCGTCGGGCCGCGCGGCATCAAACAGGGCGTGGTCGAGTTGAAACAGCGGCGCGGCGGCGACCGGCAGGAGCTGTCGAGCGAGTCCGCGCTGGCGCGCCTGACCGCCTGATACTGAACCGGATATCCCGCAGATGATCTTTACCGCCTTCGAGCGCATGGTGGCCAGGCGCTACCTGCGCGCGCGCCGCCAGGAAGGCTCGCTTTCGGTGATCGCCATCTTCTCGGTGATCGGCATTGCCTTGGGCGTGGCGACGCTGATTGTCGTGATGGCGGTGATGAACGGCTTCCGCGCGGACCTGCTGTCGCGCATCCTCGGCGTAAACGGCCACCTCACCGTCTTCGCCGATCAGGGTCCGATCGAGGAATTTGAAACCACGACCCTTCGCCTGCGCCAGATCATTGGGGTGTCCAGCGTCGTGCCGCAGATCCAGGGGCAGGTGATGGTGACCTCGGGCGGCCGGGCCCTGGGTGGCCTGGTGCGCGGCGTGCGGCCCGAGACCCTTACGGAGCGCCCCCTGATCGCCGACAATATCGTTGCGGGATCGCTCGAGGAGTTCCGCGGCGAGGACGTGGTCCTGCTGGGCAGCCGACTGGCCAGACGACTCGGCCTGACCGTCGGAGACGGCGTCACCTTGGTGACGCCAAGTGGAAACCAGACGATCATGGGGACCATGCCGCGCCTCAAGACCTATCGCATCGTCGCGCTGTTCCAGATCGGCATGTACGAATACGACAGCAGCTTCGTCTACATGCCGCTGGAGGCCGCTCAACTCTATTTCCGGCTGTCCGAGAGCGTGAACGCCATCGAGCTGTTCGTCGAGGATCCAGAGGAAATCGCATCGATACGACGCCACATCCGCTCGGCCCTGGGCGGTGATTTTCGCACGGTGGACTGGCAGCAGGCCAACTCGAGCTTCTTCAGCGCGGTCCAAGTGGAACGCAACGTCATGGCCCTGATACTGACGCTCATCATCCTGGTCGCGACGTTCAACATCATCTCCGGGCAGATCGTGCTGGTCCGTGACAAGGGCCACGACATCGCCATACTGCGCACGATGGGCGCGACCCGGGGCATGATCCTGCGCATCTTCCTGATGACGGGCACCTTCATCGGTGTCGTGGGTACCTTCTTCGGCTGCCTGGCCGGCGTGCTCCTGGCCCGGAACATCGAGGTCATTCGCACCCTGCTTCAGACCCTGACCGGGACCGAGCTGTTCCCGGCCGAGATCTACTTTCTCTCGCACCTGCCGTCGAAGATCGACCCCGTGGAGGTGGTCGCGATCGCCGTTGTCGCGCTCGTGCTGTCGTTCCTCGCCACGCTCTATCCTTCGTGGCGCGCTGCGCGGCTCGATCCCGTCGAGGCGCTACGCTATGAGTGAACCGACCGCCGGGCAGCGTTTGCGGCTGGAGGGCATTCGCAAGACCTTCCGCCAGGGCGGTCGCGAGCTGAAGGTGCTGCGCGACGTGACGCTTGAACTCCGCCCGGGCGAGCTGGTGGCCCTGGTCGGGCCGTCCGGTTCGGGCAAGTCGACGCTTCTGCACATCGCCGGACTGCTCGAGCGGCAGGATGCCGGCGAGGTCGTGGTCGAGGACCGGCTAACTTCGCGGCTTCCCGACGGGGAGCGCACGGCGCTTCGCCGCAACACCATCGGATTCGTCTACCAGTATCACCACCTCCTGCCGGAGTTCTCGGCGCTGGAAAACATCGTCGTGCCGCAGATGATCGCCGGCGTGGAGCGCGCCAAGGCCCGGACGCGGAGCGCCGAACTGCTCGATATGCTCGCGCTGGGGGAGCGCAGCGGCCACCGGCCCGCACGTCTTTCAGGCGGCGAACAGCAGCGCGTGGCCGTTGCACGGGCGCTGGCCAATGGCCCCGCCATCCTGCTGGCCGACGAGCCGACCGGCAATTTGGATCCCCAGACCGCCGGTTCGGTTTTCGACAGTCTCATGAAGCTGGTGCGCGACGGCGGGCTGGCCGCCCTTGTCGCGACCCACAATCAGGATCTGGCCGGACGCATGGACCGCACCCTCAGGCTGGAGGACGGGGTCGTGGTGCAGAGTTGAGCGTCCCTGCCGTTCGGCAGGTCCTGCCTCGGCCGCCGGCCCGGCGGAAGCCCGGATCTCAGAACAGACAGTGCTTGGCGTAATCTGCCGCCTCGTTGGCGGTCCACTCTCCCTTGGGTTTTTGCTTCAGGTCGGCGCACCATTCCTTGCTGCCGACCTCGGGCGAACAAGCTGCGAGTAGAGCCAGGACGGCGGTCGCGGCGGCCGTGTTGCGAACGTTGGACATTTCCGGCTTTCCCTAGGCGGGCCTGCGCATCGGCACCATTTGTTTCAGACAGTGGACGCAGAGGTTGATGGCGGCCTCGGTGTCATCGAACTGCAGGCCCGAAATGTTTCCCGTGCGCCACCTGAGTTCGCCGCGGACCTTGCCGACCGCCGAGTGTTCGATCTCGATAGGTCCGCCAAGCGAGGCCGGACCGTCGAACCGTATCCGCGCACCGCAGAGGGACACGTCCTCGATGACGCCGCCGTATTCCCGCCCGCCGGCGGTAAGCGATATGGCCATTGAAGTCGGGACCGGATAGCGCTGCCGGTCACGGCGCTCCATGCCGTCAAGAGTCTCGTAGGTATAGCGCGGAAACATGGCGGACTCGCAACCGGTGGTGCTCCTTGCCACCCTGCTTGGCAGATCTTGATTAACGATTTATGAACGGCGCTGGCCGCTGCGAACGGCAAGGATGGGGAGCAGTGGTCTCTTGTCCACAAGATCCTGTGGATAACGCGGGGGGTTACCACCGTTTGTTGCCTGCCTGTTCCCGCTGACAAGAACGTTCTCAGGTGGAATCCTTACTACGATGTCGCATGCAGATTTCGTTCACCTGAGGGTCCATTCGGCGTACTCCCTGTCCGAGGGCGCGATCCGGATTGGGGACTTGGTCGCGCTGTGCCGCCGGCACGCCATGCCAGCGGTGGCGGTGGCGGACAGCGGCAACCTGTTCGGCGCACTCGAGTTCTCCTCCGCGGCGGCGGCTGCCGGCATCCAGCCGATCATCGGCTGCCAACTGGACCTCGCCCGCAGCGATCCGGCGGCGCAGAACGGGGCCAGACCGGCGCCGGACCAGCTGGTCCTCCTGGTGCAGAACGAGACCGGCTACCGCAACCTGCTTCAGCTGGTCAGCCGGGCCTATCTGGCCGGCGAACCCGGCGAGGCCGCGGAGCTGGAGCTGACGGCCTTCGAAGGCCGCAGCGACGGCCTCATTGCGCTCACTGGTGGGCCGCGGGGGGCGGTCGGCCGCTTCCTTCGCGAGCGACGGGACGAATGGGCGGAGGGCATGCTGCTGACCCTGGCCCGGCTGTTCCCCGGGAGGCTCTACGTCGAGATTCAACGACACGGCCTGCCCGAAGAAGGGGAGATCGAGGGGCGGCTGGTCGACCTCGCATACAAGCACGAGCTGCCGCTGGTCGCCACCAACGAGGCCTTCTTCACCGAGGCCGAGATCTACGAAGCGCACGACGCGCTGCTGTGTATCGCCGAGGGCGCCTACGTGGCGCAGGGCGAGCGGCGGCGCTTGACGCCCGAGCACCGCTTCAAGTCGGCCGAGGAGATGCGCCGGCTCTTCGACGACCTGCCCGAGGCGGTGGACAACACGCTGGTCATCGCCCGCCGCTGTGCCTTCCATCCCGAGCCGGTCGCCCCCATCCTGCCCGTCTTTCCGACCGGCGAGGGACGCAGCGAGGCCGAGGAACTGCGCGCCCAGGCCCGGGCCGGCCTCGAGGAGCGCCTGGCGGACCAGGCCTGTAGCCCGGGCCTCGACGAGGCCGCCCGCGCGGCCAAGGAAAAAGGCTACCGCGACCGGCTGGACTACGAGCTCGGGATGATCGAGCAGATGGGCTTCCCGGGCTACTTCCTGATCGTCGCCGACTTCATAAAGTGGGCTAAGAAACAGGGCATTCCGGTTGGGCCGGGGCGCGGCTCGGGCGCCGGTTCGGTGGTCGCCTGGGCCCTCACCATCACGGACCTGGATCCGCTGCGCTGGGGTCTCCTGTTCGAGCGCTTCCTCAATCCCGAGCGCGTGTCGATGCCGGACTTCGACATCGATTTCTGCCAGGACCGGCGCGACGAGGTGATCCGCTACGTCCAGGACAAGTATGGCCACGACCGAGTGGCGCAGATCATTACCTTCGGCAAGCTGCAGGCCCGCGCCGTGCTGCGCGACGTGGGCCGGGTGCTGCAGATGCCCTATCCGCAGGTCGATCGGATCTGCAAGCTGGTGCCCAACAACCCGGCCAGCCCGGTCACTCTGCAGCAGGCGATCGACGGCGAGCCGGCGCTGCAGGAAATGCGCGCCGAGGATCAGGCGGTCGCCCGTTTGATCGACATCGCGCTCAAGCTGGAAGGGCTCTACCGCCACGCCTCGACCCACGCCGCCGGCGTCGTGATCGGCGACCAGCCGCTCGACCAGCTGGTACCGCTCTACCGTGACCCGCGTTCCGAGATGCCGGTCACCCAGTTCAACATGAAGTTCGTCGAGCAGGCGGGGCTGGTGAAGTTCGACTTCCTTGGCCTGAAGACGCTCACCGTGCTGGCCCGGGCGCGCGAGCTGATCCGCGCGCACCAGCCGGACTTCGACCTCGAGGACATACCGCTCGACGACGCAAAGACTTACGAAATGCTGGGCCGGGCGGAAACGGTCGGCGTGTTCCAATTGGAGTCCTCGGGCATGCGCGACGTGCTGCGCCGCCTCAAGGCCGACCGCTTCGAGGACATCATCGCTGTCGTGGCACTGTACCGGCCCGGCCCGATGGACAACATCCCCAGCTATATCAACCGCAAACACGGCGAATTGCCGGACTACCTCTATCCGACCCTGGAAGGGATCCTGAAGGAGACCTTCGGGATCATGATCTACCAGGAACAGGTCATGCAGATCGCCCAGGAACTGGCAGGCTACAGCTTAGGCGGCGCCGACCTCCTACGACGGGCCATGGGCAAGAAGATCAAGTCGGAGATGGAGGCCCAGCGCAAGAGCTTCGTCGAGGGCGCCGTGGCGCGCAGCGTGCCCGAAGCCAAGGCCGTGGAAATCTTCGAGCAGGTCAACAAGTTCGCCGGCTACGGCTTCAACAAGAGCCATGCCGCCGCCTACGCCATGGTCGCCTACCAGACGGCTTATCTCAAGGCCAACCACCCGGTGGAGTTCCTCGCCGCTTCGATGACCTACGACATGGGCAATACCGACAAGCTCAACGTCTTCCGTCAGGAGCTCGACCGACTGGGGGTTCCCTTGCTGCCACCCGACGTCAACGCTTCGCAGGCGGATTTCGGGGTCGAGCGACGGCCCCACGGCAGTCCGGCGATCCGCTATGCTTTGGCGGCGGTCAAGAACGTCGGCGCCGCCGCCATGGCGGCCCTGGTGGCCGAGCGCGAGGCCGGCGGTCTCTTCAAGGACCTGGGCGATCTGGCCGGGCGTCTGGACAACCGCGTCGTGAACAAGCGGCAGGTGGAGAATTTGGCCTGCGCCGGCGCCTTCGATGGTCTCTGCGGCAACCGGCGCCAAGTCTTCGAGGGGGCCGAAACCTTGATTCGCCACGCCGCGGCCGCGGCCAGCGAACGGGAGTCCGCGCAGGTCAACCTGTTCGGCGGAGATGCGGCGGAGCAGCATGCGCGGCTTGCCCTCCCCGAGGTCGAGGACTGGCCGGCCGTGGAACGGCTGCGCCACGAGTTCGAGGCCATCGGATTCTACCTCTCGGCCCACCCCTTGGACGCCTACGGCGGTACCCTGGGGCGCCTGCGCGTGACCAGCTATGCAGAGCTGTCGGCCCGGTCGGGGACGGATTCCGGTCGAAAAAGGCTGGCCGGTATCGTGATCGGCAAGCAGGAGCGCACCTCGCGCCAGGGCAACCGTTTCGCTTTTGTGCAGCTCTCGGATACCAGCGGCATGTTCGAGATCATCGTGTTCTCGGAACTGCTTGCAGGGGCTCGCGACCTGCTGGACAGCGGCCAGCCGTTGCTTGTCACGGTCAGTCTCGACCGCAGGGACAACGGCGAGGCCCCGCGGCTGACGGCACAGGAGATCGCGCCCCTGGACCAAGCGGTGGCCCAGGCCGGTACGGACCTCAAGCTCTTTCTGAGCGATCCGGCGCCGCTCGACAGTCTCAAGGCGGTGCTGAGGCGCGAGGCGGTGGCTGGCGGGCGCGGCCGTGTCGCCCTGGTTCTCGGCCTCGACGGCGGGCGGGAGGTGGAAATGGAGCTGCCCGGGGGCTACCGGCTCTCGGCCCAGGTGCGCCAGGCGATCAAGGCGATCCCGGGCGTCGTGGTTCAGGAGATTTGACCGGCAAAAGGCTGAAATATCCGGATTTTCCTTGCAATTTTCAGGATCTGCCTTTATCTAGCGGCACACTTGAATTTCGCACGCGGGCCATGTGGCTATCGGGGGAGACATCCTCGAGCGTCGCTCCGGTGTCCGGCTCAGCCGGATCATCCGCCCGCGGAGGCTAAACCGGAAAAGAGGGAAATATGGCGCTGCCGAGCTTCTCCATGCGCCAGCTTCTGGAAGCTGGCGTTCACTTTGGACACACCACCCGCCGCTGGAACCCGAGGATGTCGCCTTACATCTTCGGCGTGCGGAACGGCGTTCACATCATCGACCTCGAGCAGACGGTGCCCCTGTTGCACCAAGCGCTCAACTTGGTCCGCGAAGTGGTGGCCGGGGGCGGTCGAGTGCTGTTCGTCGGCACCAAACGCCAGGCCAGCGAGAAGATCGCCGAGTCCGCCAAGAAATGCGGCCAGTACTACGTGAATCACCGCTGGCTAGGCGGCATGCTGACGAATTGGAAAACCATCTCCAATTCGATCAAGCGGCTGCGTGACGTCGATGAGCGCCTAGTGGAAGAAAACACGGGCCTGACCAAGAAGGAGATCCTGAACCTGACCCGCGAGCGGGACAAGCTGGAACGCGCCCTCGGCGGGATCAAGGAAATGGGCGGATTGCCGAACGTGCTCGTCGTGATTGATACGAACAAGGAGCACATCGCCGTGGCCGAAGCCCGCAAATTGGGGATTCCCGTGGTTGCCGTGCTGGACTCCAACTCCGATCCCCTCGGCATAGACCATCCCATTCCGGGCAACGACGACGCCATCCGGGCGATCAGCCTCTACTGCGACTTGGTCGCCGACGCGGTGCTCGACGGAATTCAGGAGGAGCTCACCGCACGCGGCACCGATGTGGGTGAGGCCGAAGAGGCGCCCAGGGAAAGCCTTCCGGAGGAGACCGTAGCCGAAGAGCCGGCCCCAGAGGAGAAAGCCGGAGAGCCGGCGCCAGATCAGACAGCCGAAGAGCCTGCCGCGGAGGAGAAAGCCGAAGAGCCGGCTGCCGAAGGGCGCGAGGCCGCAGAGGCCGAATCGCCGCTGGCCGTTAAATCCGAGCCGGCCGAGGTTCCGCAAGCCGAGCCCGCCGAGGCCGAAGGCACGGAGGACAAGACAGATGACCCGAAGGCTACGGAGCCGAGTGGTGAAGCGTCCGCCGAAGGGAGTGAAGGTGGGCCCGATTCCGAGACCGCGCCGGCCAAAGCGGCCGCGGCAAGTGCCTGACCGGGATCGTTCGGGGGAGCGTGATTGCGCCTTGTGTCTAGTTCTTGTTTGACCACCAACGAGTTGTAACGTTTTTCTAATGTAAAGGTGAGATATGCCCGAGATCACGGCTGCGCTGGTCAAGGAGCTGCGCGAGAAGACCGGCGCCGGCATGATGGACTGCAAGAAGGCGTTGACGGAAAACGCCGGCGATCTGGAAACCGCGGTCGACTGGCTGCGCAAGAAAGGTCTGGCCGCGGCCGCCAAGAAGGCGGGCCGGGTCGCCGCAGAGGGCTTGATCGGACTGGCGACCGAGGGCACCCGCGGTGCGCTCGTGGAGGTCAACTCCGAGACCGACTTCGTGGCGCGGAACGACAAGTTTCAGAGCTTCGTCGGCCAGGTCGCGGCCCTGGCCCTCGAGGCCGGCGGCGACCTGGAGGCCTTGAAGGCCGCGGCCTATCCGGGCACGGGACGGACGGTCGACGAAGAGCTGACCCAGCTGATATCGGTGATCGGCGAGAACCTGAACCTGCGCCGCATCGCCGCAGCGTCGGTCCGGGAGGGCGTAGTCGCGTCCTATGTTCACAATCAGGCGGCGCCTGGCCTCGGCAAGATCGGCGTGCTCGTGGCGCTCGAATCGGGTGGCGACCAGGATCAGCTTGCCGCCCTGGGCAAGCAGCTCGCCATGCATGTGGCGGCGTCCGCGCCACAGGCCATCGACAGCGGCAATGTCGACCCGGCGGCCTTGGAGCGCGAGCGCGACGTGCTGGCCGAGCAGGCGCGGGCTTCGGGCAAGCCGGAGGAGATCATCGCCAAGATGGTCGAGGGCCGGTTGCGCAAGTACTACGAAGAGGTCTGTCTACTCGAACAGACCTTCGTCATCGACGGCGAAACGAAGGTGCGCAAGGTACTCGACAACGCAAGCACGGACCTCGGGACGGCGGTGACGGTGAACGCGTTCTACCGCTTTCAGTTGGGTGAGGGGATCGATCGGGGGCCCGAGGACTTCGCCGGTGAAGTCGCGGCCCAGCTCGGCCAATAAGGGGCTGGCCACCGCGATTGCTTTCTGGGGCGACGATGCCCTAAATATGTGTATCATGCAGCCCCGCTGGCGGCCGGCACCGCCGGTCCGGCACCCTTGAAGCGGAGGGCAGGGAGGCCAGACCGATCGGTTCCATGGATGACGCGCCGCAATACAATCGGGTGCTGCTGAAGATCTCCGGCGAGGCCCTGATGGGCGAGCGGGAGTATGGACTGGACCCCGCAATTGTCGATCGAATCGCTGCCGATCTGCGGACGGTACACGGCCTCGGCGTGGAGGTTTGCGTGGTGGTCGGCGGGGGCAACATCTTTCGCGGCCTTTCGGGCGCGGCGACGGGCATGGAGCGGGCGACCGCCGACTACATGGGAATGCTGGCCACGGTGATAAATTCCCTGGCCATGCAGAACGCCCTGGAGAAACTGGGTGTGCCGACGCGGGTTCAATCCGCCATACCGATGGCCACCGTGGCCGAGCCCTACATCAGGCGCCGGGCGGTTCGCCATATGGAGAAGGGCCGGATCGTGATCTTCGGCGCCGGCACGGGCAACCCTTTCTTTACGACCGATACGGCGGCGGCATTGCGCGCCTCGGAAATGGGCTGCGATGCCCTTTTGAAGGGGACCAAGGTGGACGGGGTCTACGATGCGGATCCGGTCAGCGTGCCGGGCGCCAAGCGCTACGAGCGGCTGACCTATCGGCAGGTTCTGGCCGAGGACCTGGGCGTCATGGACCATTCCGCCATATCTCTGGCACGTGAAAACCACATTCCTATTCTGGTATTCTCGATCTACGAACCTGGAGCCTTTGCCGGCGTGCTTTGCGGCAAGGGACAGTATACGACGATCAACGGCGAGGACTGAACCGTGGCGGATCCGGACCTGAACGACCTTAAACGACGCATGGATGGGGCGATCGAGGCCTTGCGCCGGGAGTTTGCCGGACTGCGTACCGGCCGGGCATCGATCAGCTTGTTGGAGCCGATCACCGTCGATGCCTATGGTGCCACCATGCCGCTCAACCAAGTTGGTACGATCGGCGTGCCCGAGCCGCGAATGATCACGGTCCAGGTTTGGGACAAATCGCTTGTCTCGGCCGTCGAGAAGGCGATTCTCAACTCCGGACTGGGGCTAAATCCCGCGACCGACGGCCAGCAGGTCCGCGTGCCCATTCCGCAACTCTCCGAGGAGCGGCGGGTCGAATTGACCAAGATCGCGGGCAAGTACGCCGAGCAGGCGCGTATCGCCGTGCGCAACGTGCGGCGGGACGGCATGGAAAACCTCAAGCATATGGAAAAAGACGGCGAGATCTCTCAGGACGAGCATCATATGTGGGGCGAGGAGGTACAGGCGCTGACCGACGAACACGTGAAACTGGTCGACGAGGTGCTGGCTCAGAAAGAAGCTGAGATCATGCAGGTCTAAGCCATGGAGGCACTGCAGCCATGTTTGGCAGGGCCGCCGCCGGCTCATGTCGCGATCATCATGGATGGCAACGGTCGTTGGGCCGCGGCACGCGGCCTGCCGCGCACCGTCGGTCATCGGCGCGGTGCCGAGGCGGTGCGACGCGCGGTGGATTGTGCGCTCGACCTCGGCATCGGCTACCTCACGCTCTACGGATTTTCCTCGGAGAACTGGAAGCGGCCGGCCACCGAAGTCGACGACTTGATGGGACTTATGCGCCGTTACCTGGAAACCGACATCGAGAAGCTGCATGAGAACGGCATTCGGCTCCGTGTCATCGGTGAACGGCACAGGCTTCAGAACGACATCGTGCGGCTGATCGACGATGCCGAGGAGCGGACCCGTGACAATTGTCGCCTCAACCTCACGGTGGCGATCAGCTACGGCGGGCGCCAGGAAATCCTGTCCGCCGTCCGCCAGCTGGCAGAGGCCGTGGCGGCAGGGCGCCTCGACCCCGCGACGATCGACGAAGCCTGTTTTTCCGGTCAACTGACGACCGCCGAGGTGCCGGATCCAGACCTGGTGATCCGCACCAGCGGGGAGCAGCGCATCAGTAATTTCCTTCTCTGGCAGTCGGCGTATAGCGAACTGGTCTTCATCGACAAGCTTTGGCCCGATTTCTCCAAGGACGATCTCACCAATGCGATCAGTGAGTTCCAGCAACGAGATCGGCGATACGGTGCGGCGGTTGGTTCCGGTTAGCGCGGGCAACCTCACTCTCCGGGTCGTGTCGGCTCTGGTGCTAGGCCCTGCTGTTCTCGCGTTGATCTACCTGGGGCCGCCATATTTCGACATCCTGCTGACCGCGGTTGCCGCCATTCTGACTTGGGAGTGGTCGCGCCTCTGCAGCCATGGCGAACTCGACAGGCCGGGATATCTGGCGATTGCGGTCGTTACGGCGGCCATGGCTGCCGCCGGCCTGCGCGAGTACATGATTGCCGGTTGGATCATAGCGGCAGGGGCCATGGCGGTTGCAGTCCTGGCAAGTCGGCAAACCGACAGGTTGCCGTTTTGGTATGTCCTCGGAATTCTCTATACTGCCTTGCCTTGTATGACCATCGTGTGGTTGCGGGAACATCCCAATCGAGGTTGGGAGATCTTATTTTGGATGCTTTTCGTGGTCTGGTCGACGGACACTGGCGCCTACGCCGCGGGACGCCTGATCGGCGGGCCGAAACTGGCCCCCGGGATCAGTCCCAACAAGACTTGGGCCGGCTTGGTGGGCGGCACCATCGCTGCCGGGGCGGTAGGAGCTCTGGCCGGTTTGTTCCTGTTGGGCGTAAGTCCGATTACACTGGTTTGGGTGGCCGCGGGATTGGCGGTATTGTCCCAGATGGGTGATCTGTTCGAATCCAGTATTAAGCGACGCTTCGGTGCGAAGGATTCAAGCAATCTCATACCCGGACACGGCGGACTGATGGACCGATTGGACGGGATCTTGGCTGCCGGCCCGGCGGTGGCCCTGTTGGTTTGGGTTAGGGGGGCGTCTTTATAATCATGGAAGTTGCGTCTACGCAGCTGCGGCCCCTAGCGGCGCCGCGCAGGGTGACGGTTCTGGGGTCCACCGGGTCGATCGGCTGTAACACGGTGGATCTGATCGAGCGCAACCCGGAGGCCTTCGAAATCGAGGCCTTGACCGCCCATCAAAACGTGGCGTTGTTGGTCGATCAGGCTCGGCGGCTCGGCCCCAGGTTGGCGGTAATCGCCGATGAAAGCCGTTATGGTGAACTCAAGGAAGCACTGGCCGGCACCGGTATCGACGTCGCAGCCGGCCGGGAGGCGTTGGTCGAGGCGGCGGATCGGCCGGCCGACTGGGTCATGGCGGCAATCGTCGGTGCGGCCGGTCTGGCTCCGACCCTTGCGGCCGTCCGTCGTGGCGTCTCCATCGCCCTTGCCAACAAGGAAACGCTCGTCTGTGCGGGCTCCCTCATGGTGGCGGAAATCGCGCGGCATGGCGCGACCGTGCTACCGGTCGATTCGGAGCACAACGCGATCTTCCAGGTGCTCGAGACAAGGCATCCTGACGCGGTGGAGCGGATCGTCCTTACCGCCTCCGGCGGGCCATTTCGGGATCTTTCCAGAAAGGCCATGGCCGACGTGACGCCGGACCAGGCGGTGGCGCATCCGAACTGGGACATGGGCGCGAAAATATCTGTCGATTCGGCTACCATGATGAACAAGGGGTTGGAGCTGATCGAGGCACACCATCTGTTCGGGCTGCCCGAGCCACAGATCGAGATCCTTGTTCATCCGCAATCGGTGGTCCACTCCATGGTTTCCTATATCGATGGCTCGGTATTGGCCCAGCTAGGTCAACCGGACATGCGCACGCCGATCGCCTATGCTCTGGCCTGGCCGGCACGCATGACCGCCCCGGTGGACCGGCTGGACCTGGCGGCGATCGGGCAGTTGACCTTCGAGGCCCCGGATCCCGATCGCTTTCCGGCGCTCCGATTGGCCCGGCAGGCCCTGTGCGCCGGTGGCAGCGCGCCGACCATTCTCAACGCAGCCAACGAGATCGCGGTTCAGGGATTTCTGAGCGGAAGGATCGGATTCCTCAAAATTGCGGAAATTGTCGAACAGGCTCTCGAAGCCATTCCGGCGGCGGCCCTGAACAGCCTGGACGACGTTCAGCAGGTCGACCGGGAGGCGCGGGATCTGGCCAGCCACCTGTCCAACGGCAGTTGATTTCAGCTATCCCCTTTCAAGACATGAAATCTTATCCTATTTAAGGGGATAGTTGGGTTAGAGTGCCATTACTTCCGGCCTGAGCTGCGACAATCTCAGGTTCGGTTAATGGCGTTTAATAAGAACGACGGCACGGGAAAATAAAACGATGGAAATTCCGAGTGGACTATACGGTTACGGCCTGCCGTTCTTGGGCATTCTCACCGTGCTGGTCTTTGTTCACGAGATGGGCCACTACCTGGTAGCTCGGCTCAACGGCGTTCGCGTGGAGGTCTTCTCCATCGGATTCGGCCCCGAGTTGTTCGGATGGACCGACCGGGCCAAGACCCGCTGGAAGTTCAGCCTGATCCCGCTCGGCGGGTATGTGAAGATGTTCGGTGACGCCGACGCGGCGAGCCGGCCGGACACGGAATTGTCGGACTTGAGCGACGAAGAGCGCGCCGAGGCCTTTCCCTTCAAACGACTCGGCCAGCGGAGCTGGATCGTGGCCGCCGGGCCGCTCGCCAACTTTCTGTTCGCCATCGTACTTATGGCCGTGGTTTTCATGGCAATCGGTCAACCCTTCACGCCGCCGGTGGTGGGTACGGTCATACCCGACAGCGCGGCCGAGGAGGCCGGCCTGCAGCCCGACGACCGGATCGTCCGGATCGACGGCTCGGATATCAACAGTTTCCAGGACATACAGTGGATCGTATCGCTGGGGCTGGGCGAAGCGATCGAAATCGTGGTACTGCGCGACGGAATCGAAATCCCT
This sequence comes from Rhodospirillales bacterium, assembly GCA_029859805.1. GTDB lineage: Bacteria > Pseudomonadota > Alphaproteobacteria > Kiloniellales > JAKSDN01 > CAMYKD01. The sequence goes on from JAOUCL010000014.1 coordinate 31,311, forward strand.
CTGGTGGCGACCCCAAGGATGACCGAGGTGACCGACGACTTTGGCAATCGCCAGGAGGTCGGCCGGTTGGGTATCAGTCACAGCGGCATCGAGCTCGTCCGGCACGGGCCATTCACCGCCCTGTGGCGGGCCACGGAGAAGACCGGCGCTCATACGCTCGCCATCCTGAAATCCGTCGGCCAAATGATCGTGGGCGACCGCAGCGCGGACGAACTGGGCGGCCCGTTGCGAATCGCGAAGATGTCCGGACAAGTGGCGGAGTACGGCTGGAGCTCGGTGGTCCAATTAATGTGGCTCTTGTCAATCAGCCTGGGGCTGATCAATCTGTTTCCGATACCGATTCTCGACGGTGGACATTTGCTGTTCTACGCCATCGAGGCCGTGCGCGGACGGCCTTTGGGTGAACGGGCTCAGGAATACGGATTTCGCATCGGCCTCGCTCTGGTCTTGAGCTTGATGGTCTTTGCGACATGGAACGATATCGTCAACCACGTGAAGGTTTTTGATTTTATTAAGGATCTAATAACCTGACGGTTGCGGTTTTCGTTCGGGGGGCAATCGTGAGGTACAAAGGGGTTACGGTCGTATTGCTCGCCGCTGTGCTGGCCGGCGGAATGTCCTGCTACCGCCCTGCACCGCTGTTTGCACAGACGATCTTCTCCGGAGGCATCATCGCAGAAGTGCGTGTCGAAGGCACGCAGCGGATCGAGCCCGAGACGGTGCGCTCGTATCTGCGCGTCAATCCGGGCGAACCCTTCGACTCCCTGCTGCTGGATGAATCCCTGAAGAGTATCTTTGCGACGGGCCTCTTCGCCGATGTCACCTTGCGGCGGGCCGGCGACGTGCTGATCGTAACTGTCGTCGAGAACCCGATCATCAACCGCATCGCCTTCGAGGGAAACGATCGTATCGACGACGACACGATGGCCGCGGAGATCGAGCTTCGCCCGCGCACCGTGTTCACCCGTGCCAAGGTCCAGAACGACGTTCAGAGGATCGTAAAACTGTTTCGCCAATCCGGTCGGTATGGGGCAACAGTCGAACCGAAAGCCATTCAACTTCCACAGAACCGTGTCGACTTGGTTTTTGAGATCAACGAGGGGCCTAGCACCGGCATCAAGTCGATCGACTTCATCGGCAACCGGGAGTTTTCCGATGGCGATCTGCGGGGCGAGATTACGACCAGCGAATCGGCGTTCTGGCGCTTTCTCTCTACGACCGACACTTACGATCCGGATCGTCTCACCTTCGACCGGGAGCTGTTGCGCCGCTTCTACCTGAGCGAGGGTTACGCCGATTTTCGGGTGCTTTCCGCGATTGCCGAACTGGCCCCTGATCGAGAAGGCTTCATCATAACCTTCACCCTGGAAGAGGGAGAGCGCTACAGGTTTGGCAAGATAGCTGTCACGTCGACCTTGCGCGATCTGGATCCTGAGAGCTTGAAGGACGAGCTAACGAGCGAGGAGGGCGAATGGTACGATGCTTCGGTCATCGAGGAATCGGTCGATAATTTGTCCGAAAGGTTGAGCAATCTCGGCTATGCGTTTGTTGACATCCGTCCAGCGACCCAGCGCAATCGCGAAGATGGGAGCATCGATCTCACATACAAGATTCAGCAGGGCCCGAAGGTCTTTGTGGAACGGATCGACGTGCAGGGCAACGTGCGCACGCTGGACGAGGTTGTTCGCCGGGAATTCCGTTTGGTGGAGGGCGATGCCTTCAACAGCGCCAAGCTGCGCCGTTCGCGCCGGCAGATACAAAACCTGGGTTACTTCGGTAAGGTGGACATTACCAACGAGCCCGGTAGCGCCCCGGATAAGACGGTCATCACGGTCGATGTCGAGGAGCAATCGACTGGGGATTTGTCGTTCGGTGCCGGCTTCTCCTCGACCTCTGGACCGCTGGGTAATATCGGGCTGCGGGAGCGCAACCTATTGGGCAAAGGACAAGACCTCAGGTTGAACTTCACACTGGCCGCTGAGAACTCCTCGCTGAATTTGAGCTTCACCGAGCCCTATTTTCTCGACCGAAATCTCGCGGCGGGCTTCGATCTGTTCCGGCTCACTGCGGACCAGGACGAGAGTTCATTCGACGAAGAGCGCATCGGCGGATCCTTGCGCGCCGGTTACAACTTGGTGGAGGATGTCCGGCAGGTCTGGCGCTATACGCTGCAGCAGGAAGATATCAGGAACGTTGACGACGATGCTTCGGTGGTCGTCAAGGACGACGAAGGCAAACGCGTGCAATCCAGCGTCAGCCAGGAGCTAACGTTCGATACCCGGGATTCCCGCTTCGATCCTCATGACGGCATGATCGTAAGCATGTCTGCGGAGTTTGCGGGCCTGGGCGGCGACGTGCAATTTCTCAAATCGACGATCGGGGGGGCCTACTACCAGCCGATCACGGAGCAGATCACCGTGGCGCTGAAGGGCGAGACCGGGCTTATTTTCGGTATTGGCCAGGACACTCGGGTGGGGGATCGTTTCTTTATGAGTTCCGAATCGTTGAGAGGCTTCAAATTTGCCGGAGTCGGGCCGCGCGACGCGCTCACCCGCGATGCCTTGGGCGGAAAGAAGTTCTACAACGGCACCTTGGAAATCAGCTTTCCACTCGGACTGCCGGAAGAGCTGCAGATCCGTGGTAGACTGTTCAGCGATATTGGTGCGGCATGGGGGGTGGACGGTGATGTACAGGTCTTTGATTCTTCCTCGCCCAGGGTGTCCGTGGGTGCGGGATTTTCTTGGTTCTCGCCCTTGGGCCCATTCCAGCTGGATCTCGGATATGCGCAGATCAAAGAAGATTTCGACGAGACCGAAGTGCTACGCTTCAGTTTCGGAACCAGATTCTAGGCCTATGCAAGACAGACGGCGAACTCTCTTCCGTGTCGCGGGATTCCTGCTGGCTCTACAATCGGTCCTTGGGATCGTTCCGCCGGTGCAGGCCCAAGGCACGGGTGTGCTTGGCATTGCGGTGATCGACACGCAGGGGATCTACCGCGAGTCCGAGGCCGTAATGGGATTGCAGAAACGGATCGATGCTCAACGCTCGACCTATCAGGAGGAACTTCGGAAGAAGGAGGAATCCTTGCGAACGGCCGACCAGGAATTAGCCCGGCAGCGGACCATACTCTCCGCAGAAGCGTTCGCTCAGAAGCGCCGCGAACTCGAGGAGCAGGTCGCTACATTGCAGGGGGAGGTACAGTCGCGCCGGAAGGGCCTGGAGAAACAATTTAACCAGGGAATGAAACAAGTTCAGAAAGTTCTGGTCGAGATTGCCCGGGCGATCGCCGAGGAGCGCGAGGTCGACTTGGTGATCGAGAAGAGCGCCGTTGTTCTGGTCAGACCGGAGCTCGAAATAACATCGGAGGTTCTGAAGCGGTTGAACCGGAAATTGTCCAAGGTCGAAATCACAGCGCCTCAGAACTAGGCTCGCCATGGCTGATCCTCGTTTTTTCCACGTTGCAGGCCCGTTCAGTCTCGGGCAGTTGGCAGAAATCGCCGGGGCAACGCTGTCCGAAGCTGCGAACCCGGATCGACTGATCACCGATGTTGCGCCGATCGGAACCGCAGGGCCCTCCGAACTCGGCTTCTTGGACAATTCGCGGTATCTGCCGGCACTGGAGGCGAGCCAGGCGGGCGCCTGCATCATCGATCCGCGCTACGCCGCGCGCGCGCCCGAGAATTTGGACCTTCTGCTGACGGATTCACCCTATAACGGGTATGCCAAGGTGGCGCAGGTCTTTTACCCCGCGGCCGAGATAGCCGGTGGCATTCACGGCACCGCCATAGTCGATCCCAGCGCGAGGATCGGCGAGGGAACCTGGCTGGGCCCTTATGTGGTCGTTGCGCCACGGGTCAAGATCGGCGCACGCTGTCGAATTGCGGCGCAGGTGGTCATCGAAGAGGGGGTCGTCATAGGCGACGATACGGAAATCGGACCCGGGGCTTCACTGAGCCATTGCTTGGTGGGCAACCGCTGCATGCTGCATCCTGGCGTGCGCGTCGGCAACCGAGGTTTCGGCTTTTCCCTGGATCCGGAGAGTTATCGGGACGTGCCGCAGATCGGGCGCGCCATCATCGAGGATGATGTCGAGATCGGTGCCAACAGTACGATCGATCGGGGGGCCGGTCCGGATACCGTCGTTGGCGCGGGGTCGAAGATTGATAACCTCGTGCAGATCGGTCACAACGTGCAGATTGGTCGGGGATGTGTCCTGGTCGCGCAATCCGGTGTCGCCGGAAGCACGATACTCGGGGACCAGGTTATGTTGGCCGCCCAGGCCGGTGTTGCCGGCCATCTGACACTGGGACAGGGCGCCCGGGTCGCCGGCAAGAGCGGTGTAATGCGGGACGTACCGCCGAAACAGACCGTGTGCGGTATTCCCGCGATCCCGATCAAGCGGTTCTTTCGGCTGGTTTCGATCTGGCATCGTCAACTCAAGTCATAGGGCACATAGGATGGATGAGCAGGCCCGAAAGCCAAGCGAGATGGCCCCGATAGACGTCATGCGGATCATGGAAATGATACCGCACCGATATCCCTTCCTGCTGGTCGACCGGATCGTTGAGCTTGAGATCGATAAGAGCGCGGTCGGCATCAAGAACGTGACCATCAACGAATCCTTTTTTCAGGGGCATTTTCCGCGCCAGCCAATCATGCCCGGGGTCCTGATCGTGGAAGCCATGGCCCAGACCGCGGCGGTCCTTGTGGTTCAAACCCTGGAGAGCGACGCGGCCGGCAAGCTGGTCTATTTCATGACTATAAACGAGGCGCGGTTCCGCAAGCCCGTGTCCCCGGGCGACACCCTGAAGATCCATGTCGAAAAACTGCGTAGCCGCGGCAATGTCTGGAAATTCTCCGGCGAGGTCCGGGTCGAGGGCACCTTGGTGGCCTCGGCACGCTTTGCCGCCATGATCATGGACGATTGATGGCGGATCTCCATCCATCTTCGGTTATCTCGTCAAGGGCGACGCTCGGGAAAGAAGTCCGGATCGGTCCATTCTGCGTCGTTGGCCCGGACGTGGTATTCGAAGAGTCCGTGGTGCTGCACAGCCATGCGGTCGTCGAAGGCAGGACTCGGATCGGCGCCGGAACCAAGATCTTCCCCTTCGCGTCGATCGGCCACCGCCCCCAGGATCTCAAGTATGCCGGCGAGCCCTCGGAACTCGTCATCGGCGCGAACAACACGATCCGAGAGTATGTCACCATGAACCCGGGTACCAAGGGCGGCGGCATGGTGACGCGTGTCGGAGACGGGTGTCTGTTCATGATGGGCGCGCACGTAGCGCACGATTGCCAAATCGGCAACCGCGTCATCATGGCCAATAACGCCACCCTGGCCGGACACGTCGTCATTGAGGACGACGCCATCATCGGTGGACTCGCCGCGGTGCACCAGTTTGTGCGCATCGGCCGCCGCGCCATGGTTGGCGGCATGTCTGGTGTCGAGCACGACGTAATTCCCTTCGGCCTGGTGATGGGTGAGCGGGCGACGCTGAAGGGTCTAAACGTCGTCGGTCTAAAACGCGGCGGGTTTTAGACC
>JAOUCL010000126.1 GCA_029859805.1 Rhodospirillales bacterium
GACGATCTGCGTCAGCTGGCGCGGCTCGAGCGCATTCTCGCCGAGCCCGAGCCTGCGGCTCAACATGAAGATCGAGACGAACTGCAATTGCTCGATTCCCAGCGCCCGGCAGGCGATCGCGAGATTGCGGCCTTCCGCGCCGTAAAGCACGCGCCGGACCGAACCCGCGCTCAAGCCGGTCATGCGGCCGAACAGGGCCTCGGCGCGCTCGATCTCGCCCTGGCGCAGGGCCTGGACCAGGTGTTGCGCGTCGCCGCCGGCGGTCTGCTCGCCAAGGCTCGCCGCCGGCAGATCGTCGGTGGAGGCGGAGCGCGGTCCTTGTCGCGGCGCCGCGGCCTTGCGGGGCTTCCGGGCCGTCCCGGGGTGGGCGACCTTGCGCGCTTCCACGCCGCCCTCCGTCTGTTCCGACCGGATGCCGTCCGCGGTCGGCCGCCCGGCCGCGGGCTTACCCCCGGTTGGCCGCGCCTTCCCGGACCGCGGGCTCGCCGCCGCCCGCGACTCCTTGAGCCTGTCGACCAGCGAGATGACGAAGCCCGACGACGAGTCCTTCCCGTTCTGGGCGAGCAGCGACCCGGACAGGGAGGCGACCTTTTTTCGCTTCTTGCTCATGACGCCTGTCGGTCAGCGGCTAGCCCGCGTGCGCGGCCCGCTTCGGCTCGGCCGCCTTGGGACCGCGTTGCGCTGCCACGCGCCGCTGGTTTCGCTTCATGCGGTTCTTCAGGTACTTCCAGAGCCCGGCGATCTCCTCGGGCGAGCGCGACCTGCCGGAGATCTCCATGACGGCGCGTCCGTCGATCATGCTGGCGGCGAAGTCCGTGCGCTGATGCACGACGACCGAGGCGAGCGGGCCGTGCTCCGACAGGGAGATCGCGGCTTCGGTGGTGATCCGCGCGCGCGGGTGGGCGCCGTTTATGACGAAGACCAGCGGCTTGTCCAGACGCTCGGCGATATCGACCGTTCGGCCGGCCGCCCTCAGGTCGTGCGGACTCGGTCGGCTCGGAATCACCACAATGTCCGCCACGTTGATCGCGTGGCCGATGGTCGAGGTGATGGCCGGCGGCGTGTCGATGATGAGCAGCTTGATGCCCTCTTCGCGCAGCTTCTCGATGTGCTCGGCGAGCCGGGCCATCGAGGCCTGCACGAAGAGCGGGGTTTCGCTGCTGCGCTGCCGGCACCAGTCGGCCAGGCTGCCCTGCCGGTCGGTATCGATCAGGGCCACGGGACCGTCGCCCCTGCGTTCCGCTTCGACCGCGATGTTCGCCGCCAGTGTCGTCTTGCCCGAGCCGCCCTTCTGCGCGGCGAATGCCATCACTTGCATCGTCTCTCTACCTCCTTAAAGCGTCCCGAAATCGGGGGTTGGTATGGTTTGCTCCGTAGTGCTCTCGTCGAAAGAGGCCAAGCCGGTAAGAGCCTCATTCCCAACCCGGTCGGGTGGGCGGCCGGTCCCCGAGGATCGTTCGATGGTGCGACTGTCCCAAGGTTCCATCGTCCGCCTGACGCCCCACATAAGTCCCCTCATAATGCCACTGGCCGACTCCATAACATAGATATAGTATACGGCCCTAGCATGGTATGCAATATGTTGTTGCCGTCGATGTGATGGTATGCCATTGTGAGATGAAATCGTCGAGGTCCAGGCCAGTGGAAAGCGACTCGAGGCGCCCGACGACGAACCGGGCGGAGCGTTCATGACACCGGATTTCCTGCAGGACTGGTTCCGCAAGCCGGTACGCCCGCGAGTTGTCGTGCTGGGCAACCAGAAGGGCGGCTCCGGCAAGTCGACGACCGCGATTCATCTCATCTTCGGGCTGATGAGCTGCGGCTATACCGTGGGCAGCGTCGACCTGGACGGCGACCAGGCGACGCTCACCCACTTCATCGAGAACCGTAAGCGCCTGGCGGCCTCGGGCAACTCGATACTGGGCATGCCCGAGCATCGGCTGGTGGAAAGCTCCCTGGAGCGCAGCGTGGCTGGCGCCGAGGAGGACGAGGCCGCCCAGGTCGCCGGGGCCTTCGCGGAGCTGCTCGACCAGGACTACATCGTGGTCGACACGCCAGGCAGCGACACCTTCCTTTCGCGCCTCGGCCATATCCTGGCGGACATCCTGGTCACGCCGCTGAACGACAGCTTCCTCGACCTCGACGTACTGGTGCGCATCGGCCCGGACGGACAGACGATTACCGGGCCGAGTTCCTACAGTCTCGCCGTGCTCGACCGCTGGGGCCTGCGCATGATGGTCGGGGGCCAGCCGCTCGACTGGGTCGTGACTCGCAACCGTCTGTCCCATCAGCGAACGCGCAACCGCCGCCAGATGGAACACCTGCTCGACCGGCTCGCACCCTCGCTCGGCTACAGTCTGGCCCCCGGTTTTGGCGAACGGGTGATCTACCGCGAGCTCTTCGTGCAGGGCCTGACTGTGCTCGACCTGAGCGAGCCGGCGCGCTGGCGCCTCGGCAACAAGAGCCACGCCGCCGCCCGCAACGAGGTCTGGGCGTTCATGAAATCGATCGGCCTCGCCGAAGAGTCGAGCGCCGGCAAGCGGCGGACCGCCACGGGCTGACGGCCTCGGGCTGACGGCCTCGGGCGGTGCTTACGCCGGCAGGTCCGAGGCCTTGCCGACGACCACGGCGAAGAGGTCGGCGAGACCCGCGAGGCTGGCCTCGTGCAGGCTCTCGGCCGGCATGATCCCGCCCGCGGCGGTCGGCAGGTCGCGGGTCGCAGCGGCGGCGCCCACCACCGTGCTCCGGTAGCCCAGGTCGAAGCCCGCGCGCACGGTCGAGCTCACGCACATGTGGGTCATGAAGCCGGCCACGATCAGGTTGGTCTTGCCGAGCGCCTGCAAGCGCTCGTGCAGATCGGTCTTGGCGAAGGCGTTCGGGAGGGTCTTGACCACTGTGGCCTCGTCGCCCCGGGGTGCGACGGCTTCGGCGATCCGGCCGATCTCCTCGCGCAGGTCGTAGGCCGAGCCCGGTCCCCCGTCGTGCACGACGTGGATGATCGGCGTGCCGGCCTCGCGCGCCCGGGCCAGCAGGCGCGCGGCCTCCTCGAGGGCTGCTTCGATGCCGCTGAGCTTCATCACGCCGGTCGTATAGGTGTTCTGGCAGTCGATCATGACCAGAACGGACTCGCCGAGCCGGCAGGGCGCCGCCTCGCGTCCGGCAAGCTGCACCAGGGTCTTGGGTCGGGTCATCGTGTCGCCTCCCTCGTGGGCGGTTTTCGCACCTTGGCTCCAGCACAGTCCTGCCGTCACGCAGGGCCAGCGTGAATCCTTGCGGCTCGACATCACGGGATCTGCCAGGACCGGGAAACGGAACGACCCGCCGGGGCCCAGCCGGGGCGGCATGCCTCCGGCAGCCGCCCCGGCAGAACCGTGTCGGGCCTCGAGGCCCTGAAAGGATTACTTCAACAGGTCGATCTCGACCCGGCGGTTTTGCGGTTCGGCGGCGTCGCCGCGCGTTGTTACTCTGGGACGGGTGTCTCCGTAGGAGGCGAGGCCGATCTGCTCCGCCTTGATCCCGGCCGAGAGCATGAGCTGCCTGACCGCCTCGAGCCGACGCTGGGAGAGTTCCATGTTGTAGGTGCTGGAACCGACCCCGTCGGCGTGGCCGCTCAAAGCGACCTTCGTGGCGGCGCCCGCCTTGAGCGCCGCCGCAGCGGCCTCGACCGTGGCCACCGCTTGGCCGGTGAGCTTCGCGCTGTTGAAGTCGAAGAACACGAGGTGGCCGTCGCCAGGCCTAGCCGACGCAACCCGCTGACCCATGTCGGTCTGGACCCGGGCCAGCGCCGCGTAGAACCGCTCCCGGCAGAGCGAAATGTCATCGGACTGGTGGTTCTCCTCCTGCTCCTGCAGCCAGCAGTCGAAGCTGGTCTGCGACTCGGCCGCGGCCTCCGGAGTCCTGTTGCGTGCCCCGGCCTCCAGAGCGGAGGTCAGCTGCTTGCGGGCCTCGGTCAGCGTGGCGACGGTGTCCGGCGGCAGGCGGCGGCTGTAAATCGGATCCGGGCTGACCTGCTCGTCGCCGGCGGCGGACAGGGCCTTGGTGGCGAAGTGACCCGAATCGATCCAGTCGTATTCGCCCCGTTCCGTGGTGGACAGTTCCATATAGTCGGCATGCAGATGACGGTTGAAAGCCGGGCCCTCGGGAGTGGCGGCCCGGGCGGCCTCGTAGTCGTCCTCGAGCGCTATACCCTGGGCGCAGGCCGCGAGCACGAACAGCGCCGTGCCCACTGCCAGACCCGATACGAATTTCGACATTCTTTCCTCCCTAATTACCATCCGGCCTAAATGCCAATTGGCACGATATCGCTTGCCGGATCGACCCATTTCCTTGTGCCATATAGTGCCCAAGGCCGCCCGACGGTTCAAGACGGGCCGGTCGAGTTGCCTTCGGGAATTTCCAACCGAAGATAACGCCGACCTTGACGATGTGTCCGGCGGCGGGAACATCGCGCTCTCGAGCCCCGCGATTGCTGCCGGCCCATGTCCGTGTGTCGTTGTGGCGAGGCACCGCGGCACGAGCCCGCGACCGGCCCCGAGCCGAGGACCGGGCCGGCCGGCAATATGTTTTATTTATATAAAATGCCATTAAAACGAATGTCGTTAACTATTACCAAAACTTTACTAAAAGATTAAAAGATGATAAGAATGTATTTGCAAGTTAGCGAGCATTTACCAGACAATTAGTTAACGTTCTCGGTTAACTGATTTAAGAGGCGAGACAAGGGGATCAGCGAAGTCATGGAACATCAGAAACAGACGAAGATCCTGGGCGAAAACGTGCCCATCGGCGGTGCCGCAAAGCAACTGCTCGACGACGAGTCCGGCGGCACCTTGGTGCTTAGCGCACTCGCCGTGACCGTGCTGCTGGGCATGGCCGGGCTCGCCATCGACACCGCCATATGGTTCACGAACAAGCGCCAGGTTCAGAGCGTCGCCGATGCCGGGGTGGTGTCGGCAGTCACCGTTCTGGCCAAGTCCGGCACCGCCGAGGCGGCCAGGCAGGCTGTGCTCGACAACGCGGCGTTCAACGGCTTCGTCGATGGCAGCGATGGTCAGGTCATCGTCAACCTGCCGCCGGCATCGGGGCCGAACGTGGGCCGGAGCGGCTATGTCGAGGTCGTCGTCAGCCATCCGGTCCCTGCCTCTCTGGCATCGTTGTTCGGCGGCGGCGAGGTCAACGTCCAAGCCCGCGCCGTGGGCGGCGTTGTCACGGCCGGGTCGAACTGCGTTCTGGCCCTGGATCCGACGGCGGATGCGGCGGTGGAACTCAAGGGGTCTCCCGATATCGAGCTGAGTTGCGGCATCGCCTCGAATTCGAGCAGTGATCGCGCGATCCTGATCAAGGGTGACGCGGCGGTCGTGGCCAGCTCGCTCCAGGCCTATGGCCAGATCGCCATCGAGACAAACGGATATCTCGATACCGGAGGCCCGCTCCAGCACCTTTCGGAACGTCTGGCCGATCCGTTCGCGACCCTGGAGATACCGCTGCCCGATCCGGGTTGCGGCGATGTGTCTGTCAGCTATGGAAGCGAAAGCGTGACCGTGGCGCCCGGGTTGCATTGCGGCGGCTTCAAGTTCAACGGTACCGCGGTGACCTTTCAGCCGGGCGTCCATGTCATCGACAGTGGTTCCTTGTCGACCAAAGGCGGAACCACGCTGACGGGTACCGACGTGACCTTTGTCTTCACCTCGGCGACTCCTGAGAAGATCGGCGGCCCGTCCTTTGCCGGAGGCACCGTCGCAGACCTGTTCGCGCCTGGGCCGGATGGGCATTTTCCCTATGATCCGATGCATCCCAATTACGGCGACTATGCGGGCGTTCTGTTCATCCAGGATCGCGCCGCACCGGCGATGGCCAGCAACAACTTGACCGGCGGATCCACGATGAACTTCAGTGGCGCCCTCTACTTTCCGAACCAGGAGGTCGTCTATTCCGGCGGCGCCAGCGAGGCCGACGGCTGCGTGCAGATCGTCGCCCGCAAGGTGACCTTCTCCGGTTCGGCCGCGATCAACTACGATCCCGCGACCTGTCAGGACCAGGGTGTCGACCACATGAAACAGACCCGGGTTCGGCTCGTCGAATAGCTGGCCAAGGGCGCTCGCCTCGCCGACCAATTTGCCCGTCGGCGGGCCACCGCAGGTGGCCCGCCGATTTGGCTTCACGATTAATTAACGACGAATCGGTACCCAGGATCGACGTTCGGGGCGGGAGCGCATCTTCGGTATTCCCGCCCGCGGACGCCGAGTGCGGCCAGTCCCGTGGTGGCGAGGTAATTTAGATGAGCGCCGATAAACGTTCCGTCGATCCACTCAAGATGATGCTCCTGGCCGAGACCAGTGCGCTGCGCGCGCTGCTCGTCACCATCTTCGCGGACAAATTTCTGAAGGAGCCCGATCCGCTCGGCGCGGCCAAGGTGGTCCAGAACATGTTCGCCCGAACGCCGACCCGGCCGCCCGCGGACGGCAACCTGGATCCGGCGATTTCGGATGTGCTAACCGCCATGACCGACGAGGCCATAGACGACATCATGGCTGCGGTCGTCAGACGGGTCCAAGGCCTCAGGGTCGCCATCTGACGGACCCCGGCGTGCCCAAGCCCGCCTTGGTCAGAGCCGCCAGCGCGCGGTCGTGGCTGGAGGCGAACAGCAGCTGCGCCGCGACGGCTCCGATCAAAGCGATGAACATGTCCCACTGAGTGTCCCACTGGTCGCCCTGGGTGCCTAGGAAGTGCTCCGCTTCCGCGCCGCCGAGCGCGGCGGCCCACCACTCGATCATCTCGTAGAAGGCACTGAACGCCAGGCAGACCGCTGCGACCAGAAAAAAGAGCCATTTGCCCGGTGAAAGCGGCGAGCGGCGCAGCAGGATCTCGCGCGTCAGGATGGCCGGCACGAAGCCCTGGGCGAAGTGGCCAATCCGGTCGTAGGGGTTGCGGGAGAGCTCCATGAGGTCCTGCAGCCAGAATCCCAAGGGCACCTGGGCGTAGGTGTAGTGGCCGCCCAGGATCAGGATCAGGGCGTGCAGAAGCAGCAGGCGGTAGAGCAGCGGCGTCAGCGGAAAGACGCGGTAGCTGGCGGCCAGGACCGGCGCGCCGATCAGCACGGGAGAAACCTCCAGGACCCAGGTCAGGCGGTCCGTCGGCCCAATTCCGGAAACGGCGAGCGCGATGGCGGCGAGTGCCAGGAGGACGAGCGGTTCGATCTTCTGCCAGGCCATGCGTGGGTCCGAATCCGAAACGGCGTAACTAGACTATTGCCGGCGGTTTTGGGGTACAACAGGCGATCGTCGGTACTCTTCCCGTAACCGGCTGCCTCGAGCGACGGAGAGCTTGGCGAGATGACATCCGAACGGCGCGCGATTGCCCGCGTTGTCGAAGCCGTGGAGACGAGCGACGGTGCCGGAGTGCGGCTGAAACGCAGCATCGGCGGACCGAGGCTCGACCACCTCGACCCTTTCCTGCTGCTCGACGAATTCGGCTCCGAGGAGGGTGCCGACTACATCGGCGGCTTCCCCGACCACCCGCACCGCGGCTTCGAGACCGTGACCTACATGCTGGATGGACTCATGCGCCACCAGGATAGCACCGGTCAGGGCGGCGTGCTCGGACCCGGCGGCGTGCAGTGGATGACCGCAGGGCGCGGCATCGTCCACTCCGAGATGCCCGAGCAGGAGGAGGGCCTGATGCGCGGCTTCCAGCTCTGGGTCAACCTGCCGGCCCGCGACAAGATGTGCGCACCGCGCTACCAGAACATAGAGCCGGAGGACGTGCCGGAGGTGAACCGCGAGGACGGCACGGTTGTGAAAGTTATCGCTGGCCGCTTCGACGGCGTGGCCGGCGCGGTCGAGGGCATCGCGGTGGACCCGGTGTACCTAGACGTGGCGCTGCCGGCCGGGGCGAGCTTTGAGCAAGCGGTGCCGGAGGCCCACAACGCCTTCGTCTATCCCTTCGAGGGTGCGGTCGAGATCGGCGCCGCGGGGACGGGCGAGGGACAGGTGGTCGAGGCGGGGCATCTGGCCGTGCTCGGGCCGGGCGGGCTGGTCGCGGTGCGCGCCGGCGAAACGCCGGGCCGCTTCATCCTGGTGGCCGGCCGGCCCATCGGCGAACCTGTCGCCCGCTACGGCCCCTTCGTCATGAACACCCGCGAGGAGATCCATCAGGCCGTCCGGGACTACCAGGCGGGACGGCTCTAGCAGGCTGTTGAAAAACGGCCCGGATGTGTGAGATTCACCTTCTGTCGAGCTGATAGAAAGAGGCAGCCATGGGTAGACCCTATTCGGAGCATCGGATCGTCGGTGCGGTTGAGGCGGCGTCATGATGGCCCGAACGCGGTTCACGAGGCTTCGAAGACTCTTGGGTAGTTGGGATTTGGCCGCCCCCCGTCGACGCAAGAAGGATTGACGAGGGCACTAATCCAAACGACCCAATCAATCAACGTACAAGGATGCTATCATCAAGACGCGGATTTTAGGGGGTAGGGGCATAAGGTCAGGCATGAGGGGGAATGATCCGGCCATCGTGAACGCACTTCAACGGCGCCTCGGGGCCTCGGCCTTCCTGTTGTTGCTCGCCCTGTCCGCTTGCGGGTCGCCGCCACACCATCCCAACCGGGTTCCGTTCTCCGGGGCGGACAACTTCCGAGACGTGGGCGGTTATGCCGCCAAGGATGGCCGACGGGTCAAGAGAGGCGTGCTCTACCGTTCCGACGATCTCGCCGACTTGAGCAGCCGGGATCTGGAGATGCTCGCAGAACTCGGGCTACGGCGGGTATTCGATGTGCGCTACGCGAGCGAACGGCTGAACAAGCCGGATCGCTTGCCGAGGCAAGACAGCATCGCCGTCTTCGAAATCCCGGTCTATTTTCCACCTCTCGACCGCACCGAATCGCGCCGGAAGATTCTCGACGGCGAGGTCGAAAAGGGCCATTTCGAGCAGCTCCTCATCGAGGCCAACCAGGCCTTCGCGCTCGATTACACCTCCCAGTGGAACGAAATTCTGCGGGGTCTGACGGCGCCTGATGCGCTTCCAGCCCTGATCCACTGCGTCGACGGCAAGGACCGGACCGGGTTCGTCGTCGCCGTGATCCTTCGGGCGGTCGGCGTTCCACAGGAGACGGTCCTGGAAGACTATTTGCTCAGCAACCATTTCTTCCAGTCCAGGATCGGTTGGTACGCATTTCTCGGCTCGTTGGGATCCCTGTTCAGGGTTCCCAGCAGCGAGATCCGCCCCTTGTTGGAGGTGAGGCGCGCGTATCTCGAGGCTGCCTTTGCGGCGATCGACGAGCGGTACGGCTCTTTCACCGCCTATCTTCAAGAGGGGCTCGGTCTTGACGCCAAGACGCTTGATCTGTTGCGCCTCGCGCTGCTCGAATAGACGAATGAGGCGTGAGCGATCAAAGAGAGTTCGGTGGCAACGCAGCTGCCTTGGACTGTCCATCGCTCTTTCGTTCTGGCCGATGATCGTTCTCGCGCCCAGTGCGCTGGGCGGCGGTGAACCGGTCGACGTCCTGATCCGATCTGTCCCCCTCGACCCCGAGGATCCGGACGTGACCTCGCTCGGCCCTCTGCGCTGGTGCGGAAGCCTGGAGCTGACCTTCGACAATCCGGAATACGGCGAGCTTTCGGACATCGCCCTGACGGCCGGCGGCACGCGCCTGTATTTCGTGGCCGATACCGGGCATTGGTACACGGCCAGGCCCACATTCACCACGCAGGGCCGGCTCGTCGGCCTTGTGGACGTCGAGGTTGGCCGGCTGAAAGGTCCGGACGGCCGGCCGCTGACAGCGGAGCTCGAGAACGATGCGGAGGCCCTCACCCAGCTGGCCGACGGTTCGATGCTCGTTGCCTTCGAGGGCAAGCACCGCATCCTGCACTATCCGCCCGGCGAACGACCGTTGGCGGGGGTGCCCGTGGTCTTCGCAAGGCCGCCGGACCTGGACAAGTTACCGAAAAACCAGGGCATCGAAGCGATGGTCGGGCTTGCCGATGGGCGTCTTCTGGCATTTGCCGAGTCCGAGGAGCGAGGTGAACTCCAGGGGTTCCTCTGGAAGCAGGACCACTGGAGCGCGATAGAACTCAGAGCATCCGGCGCCTATCGGCCCACCGCGGTTTCGGTTCTCCCGGGCGGAGACCTTTTGATCACCGAGCGGCGTTACGCGCCGGCGACGGGCGTATCGGTCCGAATCAGGCGCGTCGCGCACGCCGACATAAAGCCGGGCGCCAGGCTGGAGGGGGTCGAGATTGCGACCTTCCTGACGCCTCTGCTGTACGACAACATAGAAGGTCTCGCCGTCCAGGCCACGGCCCACGGATGGGTCAGGTTACTCCTGGTCAGCGACGACAACCGCAATCCGGATCAGAAGACCTTGCTGCTCTGTTTCCTGCTCCAGGAATGAACGGACGCACGCGGGACGCGGCGCGGTAATCTACTCGGTCACTTCGCGGAACCGCCGGCCGGCATAAACCGCGGCGAAGATCCAGAGCACGATCAGCGGAATGATCACCGCGGAAAGCCAGCGGATGCTCGCGAATTCGACGAAGACGGTGGTGATGCCGAGGGACACGACAACCGCGATGGCCTTGGCAAAGCGCTGCACGAACATGTCGATGAACGCTTTCGCCTTGTATTTCTCGTCCTTGGTCGTCGGCACATAGAGGGACTCTTTGGCGGACTGGTTGATCGAGTAGCTGAAGCCGTTGTCCGCGGTGTTGAGCAGGCTGCCCATCCACAAGATCGGCAGGGCCGCGTAGCCCGCCGAGGCCGCCAGGATGGCGACCGGGAGGACCAGGAGCGCCACGCCGACGCCGAGGCGCGACATGACGAAGCCAGTCAGCAGCAGCTGTACCAAGAGGGCGAGCGTATTGGTGATTGCGAAGACGATCGAGAACTGCCGCCCGATCGCCTCCCCTTCCAGGTAATGGGCAATCGTGCTGGTGAACTGGAAGTCCAAGATCGTCGAGACGATCTCGTAGAGGCCGACGATCGCCACGATGGACAGGAGATAGGGCGAGCGGAAGACGAGCACCGCCCCTTCGACCGCGGGGTTGCGCGCGGAGGGGGCCTTTTCCTCCCGTGGCGGTTCCTGCGGCGCGCTTTCCGGCGGCGGATTGCGATCGACGATGCGTCCGGCCAGGAAGGCGACGGCGGCGATCATCAGCCCGATCGCAAAGCAGATCCAGAGCCACTGCGGGCGATCCACCTGGGCGATGAGGGCGGCGACGACATAGGAGCCGAACACGCCACCCGAGACGCCGCCCAGACCGACCAGTCCATAGAGTCGCTTGGCCGCATCGGGGGTCACGCTGTCGTTCAGAAAGGCGAAGAACGTCGCCACCATCAGGGTCGAGAACAAGTCGCCGAAGAGATAGAAGCTCCATACCGTGCCGCTCCCGGGGGCGCCGAGCACAAAGCTGTAGGCGGCATAGCTGACCAGGAAGAAAGCCGTGAAAACGAAGCTGAGCTGCTGCCTGCGAAACCGGCGGGCGAGCCAGGTGAAGACGATCACGGCCGCGAAGGCGACCACCATGTTGAGCACCTTGGCGATCAACTCCGCCTGTGGCCCCGACATCTGCCAGCCCAGCAGGTTGAACCCGCTCTGTTCATAGTGCTCGATGAACAGCGATTTCTTGATCGGCTTGAGGATCCAGAAGCTGGTGATGACCAGGAAGAAGTAGCCGAACATGAGCAGTGCGAGCGGCAGCTCGCTCCGGCGAACGTCGAGTATGGCCTTGAAGGCGCTTGCCTGTTTCACGGTCTGACCGGGGTCGCTAGAAGACCGGCAAGGTGCCGTCGTCGACCTCACCGATCACTTGCTGGATGCGCTGCCACAGGTCGCCGAGTTCCCCCGTGGTCAGGCCGAACTGAACCGTTCCATCGGAGATCCGCACCCCCCGCTTGGGATCAAGGTTCTCGCCGGGCGGAACCGACATGAAGACCCCGTCGTCGTTCGTCTCGAGCTGGGCGACGACGCCAAGGACGTCGAGGTCCTCGCGCTTGATCTTGCGCAGCCGATCGACCGAGTCCTTGCGGAAGGCCGGGACGCGGATGACGTCCCAGTTCGTCGCAAAGGGATTGTGCGGCCAGGCCCGGAACGAAACACCGTTGTCGACCACGAAGACCTGACGCCGGTTTTCCTCCTTGGACGCGAGCCAATTGCTGGGCTTTCCGTCGTGGTGGGAGACCAGGAAGGTGAGCAGACCGATGTTGGCCATGAAATAGGCATAGCTCGGGTCCTTCAGAAACCTGACCTCCTCGAAGAGCGGGTCCGGCTGGGTCACGTTCTGTAGCCACACCGAAAGGTTTCCAAGCACGCAGTTCGTCCCCGGGACGCTGGGCGCCTTGTTCTTATCTTTCTTCCTGACCTCTTCGAGAGGCACGCAATACATCAGCGACGTTGGGACGACGTAGTCTTCCGGATCCAGGAACAGCCGCTGGACTTGATAGACCGCGATCTCTCTTCTGGGCGAGTTGTTGTCCTGATCCAGCCTGGCAGGAATCGCCTCCTTCCATTTGAACGTCAGCTCCTTATCGATCGCTGCCAGGGACAGGGTGACCTCCGCGGCGCCCGTGATACCGGCTGCCGTCTGCTTTTCGCTCACCACCTTGTAGTCGCCCGATGCCAGTGCCTGGGGCAACTCCTTCTCGATGACGTGCGGGTGCTCGGGCCAGTTGGGGAACTTATCGCCGCCTTGGGGCCGGGACGCCTCGGTAAACTGCACCGGCGGACGCTCGGTCGGGGCGGGCGAACCGCAGGCTCCCAGGATAGCGATCAGGGCGAGCAGAGGTGCAGTAACGCCTAGACCTCTTCGGATTTCTCGTCTCAGATCCCGAGCCATGGTTGGCCCCCTTCCCAGTTGAGCTCTGTCAAACATCACGGACCACACCAGTATTCACTAAAGATTTTTTCCGCTTGAACTTGAGGATCGGAAACGCTGAATTTGGAGTGCCGATATCTTAATCGCTCTTTTTCTGCGTTTCCGCCGTTTCCAGGGAATGAAAGCCTAGCCGAATCGCAATAGCCTCCCGTCAAGCCCCTAGGATAGAGATTACCGAGGGCAGAAGCGCAATGCCAAC
Source organism: Rhodospirillales bacterium (assembly GCA_029859805.1). Lineage (GTDB taxonomy): Bacteria > Pseudomonadota > Alphaproteobacteria > Kiloniellales > JAKSDN01 > CAMYKD01. The sequence goes on from JAOUCL010000126.1 coordinate 13,066, forward strand.
AGGAAAATCGAGCCCCAACCGATGCATCACGAGAGACGGCCTTGTTGAGCAGAGGGCAGTCGATCCGCGGACTCCAAGGCGTCATTGCCGTCTCGTGGCGAAGACGGTGAAAATGTTGGAGTTCAAATTGGTCAGCGGTTGTTCCACCGTAATTTCGTCGAGGCCGTGACTCCACAATAGTTCGGTAACGGTATTCAATCGATCTTCGACGTCGTGCACCTCGATCACCGCCTGACGAATCTTGCACCAATCATCGTTCTCAATGCCGCGCAGAACGTCGAGCTCGGCTTTTTCGACATCCACCTTGAGAAAGTCGATGCGTTCTATTTCACGCTGGCGAACGAATCGCGACAATGTCTGCATGCGACATCTGATTGCCTCTCCGCGAAGCGTCCTCTGCAGGGCAAAGTCGAGGATAGAGGAGCGAACGAATTCCGGTACCCAGCTCAGCCAGCGCAGCGCCAGGGGGGCTTCGTCGAGGTACATGATGCTGTCTAGAATGGACTCCTTGATCGTCCGTATATCGGCCTCTTCGTCCGGGTATGCGGTCGAGAGCACCGGAGCCCCGGGATAGTACGCGAAAGGGACGGTCTCCGGAGAGCTGGAAAGCCCGAAGCCGAGAGTCTCGATCTGCCCCATCGAGGTGTTGCGCTCGACGTTTACGCAGAGCAGCTCGAATATGGCCCCGACGGGCTCGAAGGCAAAAACGCGGAGGTTCTGCGCGCAGCGCTCGTACGCGGCCAGGCTGAACAGGCCGATGTTGGCCCCCACGTCGAAAATCGTGTCACCGGGCCTCACTTCTATCCCATTGGAGAAGTAACTTTCGATCTCGAGCCTGACGAGCGGCACCTCGTGCTTCTGCAGGCATGAGACGAT
>JAOUCL010000387.1 GCA_029859805.1 Rhodospirillales bacterium
CCGGCGTCTCGATCGGGCAGATCCGGCCATAGTGAGTCGGGTGCACGTCACGCACCTCGAAGCCGGCCCGCTCGCGCGTCAGGCCGCCCGGTCCGAGCGCCGAGAGGCGCCGCTTATGGGTGATTTCGCTGAGCGGGTTGGTCTGGTCCATGAACTGCGAGAGCTGCGAGGAGCCGAAGAACTCGCGCACGGCGGCGGCCGCCGGCTTGGCGTTGATCAGGTCGTGCGGCATGACCGAATCGATCTCGACCGAGCTCATGCGCTCCCTGATCGCCCGCTCCATGCGCAGCAGCCCGACCCGGTACTGGTTCTCCATGAGCTCGCCGACCGAACGCACCCGGCGGTTGCCCAGGTGATCGATATCGTCGATCTCGCCCTTGCCGTCCTTCAGTTCGCAAAGCACCTGGACGATCTCCAGGATGTCCTGCTTGCGCAGCGTGCGCAGCGAATCGTCGGTGTCGAAGCCGAGACGGGAGTTCATCTTGACCCGGCCGACCGAAGACAGGTCGTAGCGCTCGCCATCGAAGAACAGGCCGTTGAACATGGTCTCGGCGGTTTCGAGAGTCGGCGGCTCGCCGGGGCGCATCACCCGGTAGATGTCGATCAGCGCCTCCTCGCGGGAGGTGTTCTTGTCGAGTGCCAAGGTGTTGCGGATATAAGATCCGACATTTATGTGGTCGATCGCCAGGGTCGCGATTTCGACGATACCGCTCTCGACCAGCTGGCCGATCAACGCCTCGGACAGCTCGTCGCCGGCTTCGCAAAGCACCTCGCCGGTCTTCGAATCGATGAAGTCGTTGGCAACATACTTGCCGACCAACTCCTCGTCGGACACTAGCTGCTCTTCGAGCCCCTCCTTGACCAGCTTCTTGGCCAGGCGCGGCGTGATCTTGGTCCCGGCCTCGGCCACGACCTTCTTGGTCTTGGCGTCGACCAGATCGCTCGTCAGCTTGATGCCGCGCAGCCGCTCGGAATTGAACGCCGTGCGCCAGCCTTCGTCGACCCGGTTGAAGGTCACGTTGTCGTAGAAGCGGTCGAGGATCTCCTCCGGCGACATGCCGACCGCCTCGTGCGGTTCGAGCTTCTGTCCCGCGGCCTTGCGTTCGGCCCTGAGCTGCGCGGTCGCATCGCTGTCGAGCGCCAGCAGCAGGGTGGTGGCCGGGAGCTTGCGGCGCCGGTCGATGCGCACATAGACCAGGTCCTTGGCATCGAACTCGAAGTCGAGCCAGGAGCCGCGATAGGGGATCACCCGGGCGGCAAAGAGATACTTGCCCGAGGAGTGGGTCTTGCCCCGGTCGTGGTCGAAGAACACGCCCGGGCTGCGGTGCATCTGGCTGACGATGACCCGCTCGGTGCCGTTGATGACGAAAGTGCCGTTGGGCGTCATCAGCGGCATGTCGCCCATGTAGACGTCCTGCTCCTTGATATCGCGGATCGAACGGGCGCCCGTGTCCTCGTCGACGTCCCACACGACCAGCCGCAAGGTCACCTTGAGCGGCGCCGCATAGGTCATGCCGCGCTGTTGACACTCCTCGACGTCGTACTTCGGCTCCTCCAGCTCGTAGTGCACGAACTGAAGCTCGGCGCGTTCCGCGAAGTCCCTGATCGGAAAGACCGACTTGAACGCCTCCTGCAAGCCGTTGTGCTGGCGCTCGTCGGGGGTCTCCACCATCTGCAGAAACTGATCGTAGGAGGTCTTCTGCACCTCGATCAGGTTCGGCATCTGGGTGATCTCGGGAATGCGACCGAAATGCCTGCGGATACGCTTGCGACCGGTAAACGATCTCGTCATGTCATGTCCTCGTCAGCTTCGTCGTGTCCCGCCATGCGGAGCCTTTGCGGGGCACTCGGCTCGTTGAAGGGCGGCAGTCCGGCCCCTTTTGAGCGGGGGCCGTCGTTCTTCCCCGCCACCCGGCGGGGCTGTGTCCGGTCTGCGGCCGACCGGGCGTCAAAGCGCGCGGGAACGGTTCGGCGTGCGCCTGTCACGGCGCCCGCCGGCCGGTTCTCGTTGCTTTTCAATACCTTCAAACTACTTGAGCTCGACCGTCGCACCGACCTCCTCGAGCTTTTTCTTGGCCTCTTCCGCCTCGCCCTTGCCGACGCCCTCCTTGATCGCCTTCGGCGCGGCCTCGACCAGGTCCTTGGCCTCCTTGAGGCCCAGTCCGGTCATGGCGCGCACCTCTTTGATGACGTTGATCTTCTTGTCGCCGATTACGGCCAGGATGACGTCGAACTCGGTTTGTTCGGCGGCCGCCTCGGCGACCTCGCCGGCCCCGGGCATTGCGGCCACGGCGACCGGCGCCGCGGCAGAAACGCCCCAGACCTCCTCGAGCTTCTTAGAAAGCTCGGCGGCCTCGATCACAGTGAGCTTCGAGAGCTCATCAACCAGTTTATCCAGATCAGCCATTTTTCCTCATTCTCCTAGGCTTGAACTTCAGTCCTCTATGGAACTCAAGCGACTTCGTTTTGAGAGCCGTAAGCGCTGAACACGCGGGCCAACTGGCCGGCCGGAGCCTGCGTAACGCCGGCCAGCTTGACGGCCGGTGCCTGCAGGAGGCCGACGAGCTTGCCGCGCAGCTCGTCCAAGGACGGCAGCTTGGCGAGCGCCTTGACGCCTTCGACGTCAAGGACCTGTTCGCCGAGCGCGCCGCCAATGATGGTCAGCTTGTCGTTCTTGTTCGCGAACTCCACGCAGATCTTGGCCGCCGCCACCGGATCCGACGAATACGCCATCGCCGTCGGTCCGATCAGCAGGGATTGCAGCGCCTGGAACTTCGTGCCCTCAAGAGCGCGCCGCGCGAGCCGGTTCTTCGACACCTTGAAGCTGGCGCCCGCCGCCCTGATCCGCCGTCGCAGGTCGGTAACCTCGGCGACCGTCAGCCCCGTCTGGTGCGTGACGACCACCAGGGTCACACCCTGGAAGGTCTTGTTCAGGTCGGCGACCAGCAGCTCTTTTTGTGCTCGGTCCACGGATGATCTCCGCCCTCTATTGGAACCCGCCGCCGCCAAGGGCGCCGGTGGGCTTCGGTTGCACGAGGACTTCCGGAATCGGCCCCGAAAGTCCGGTTCGCCTGTCCCGGAAGCTCAAGCCTTAGCGGCCCCGTCGCAGAGGGGACCGGTTCAAGCTCGCCTCCTGTCTATGCGGGCCCCTTGGCGGGCTTAGGTCCCCGAAAGCCATGGGCCCTCGGCGACACCTGCAGTCTCGGACAGGTTGGGCCGGCAGGTCGCCCCGCCGTCCCGCCCATCCGGCGCCCCTCCTAGAAGAAAGGCGTCGGAATTGCCTCAAACACCCGGCCGCCGGCTTACGCCGAGGTGGCCAGGCTGCTCACGTCCAGCTTCACGCCCGGCCCCATGGTCGAGCTGACGGACACCCGCTTTATATAGGTGCCCTTGGCCCCGCTCGGCTTGGCGTTGGAGATCGCCCGCGCGAAAGCCTTGATGTTCTCGGCCAGGGCCGTTTCGGAAAAGCTCGCTTTGCCTACGCCGGCGTGCACGATGCCGGCCTTTTCGGCGCGAAACTCGACCTGCCCGCCCTTGGCCGCCTGCACGGCCTCGGCGACGTCGTTGGTCACCGTGCCCAGCTTCGGGTTCGGCATCAGGCCGCGCGGCCCCAGAATCTTGCCCAGCTTGCCGACCACCGGCATCATGTCCGGCGTGGCGATGCAGCGGTCGAAATCGATCTCGCCGGCCTGGATCCGTCCGGCCAGGTCGTCGGTGCCGACCACATCGGCGCCCGCCTTGGTCGCCTCTTCGGCCTTCGCCTCCTTGGCGAAAACCGCCACGCGCACGGACTTGCCGGTGCCGTTCGGCAGGGTGACCACCCCGCGCACGGTCTGGTCCGCGTGGCGCGGATCGATGCCGAGGTTCATGGAGATCTCGACCGTCTCGTCGAACTTGGCGCCGGCGCGGTCCTTGATCAGCTTGATGGCCTCCTCGAGGCCGTAAAGGCTCTTGCGGTCGATGGCCTCGGAGGCCTTTCTCAGTCGCTTGCTTGTCTTCGCCATGGTCTCTACTCCACCACCTCGAGGCCCATCGAACGGGCCGAG
>JAOUCL010000388.1 GCA_029859805.1 Rhodospirillales bacterium
GGTCGCGGCGCCTGCGCGACCTTCTCGAGCATGCGCGCCGCCTCGTTACCGCGCACCCTGGTAATGTCGTCTTGGTACTTGAGCAGCACGCCGAGGGTATTATCGATCGCCTGGGGATTCAGCGCGACCGTGTCGAGTTGGGTGAGCGCCTTGGCCCAGGCGATGGTCTCGACCACGCCGGGCAGCTTGAACAGATCGGCTTTTCTCAGTTTCTGCACGAAGGCGACGACCTGTGCAGACAGCTAGGCCCTCGCCTCGGGCGCCTTGATCGTCCCCAGTTCCGGCACCGTGATCTGGTAGTCGGAGAGCACCTCCAGGAGGAAGGCCTCGAAAGGCTCGTCCGTGCGGTTCAATTCGTCGATCAAGAGCACCGGCGGGACCTCCATCTCCGGCTTGAGTGCTTTCAGGAGCGGCCGCTCGATCAGGAAACGCTCGGTGAAGATGTCGGCCGCCAGGGTCTCGCGGTCGCGATCACCGGCCGCCTCGGACAGGCGGATCTCGACCATCTGGGGCGGGTAGTTCCATTCGTAGACCGCCGAGGATAGGTCCAGGCCCTCGTAGCACTGCAGGCGCAGCAGATGCCGGCCCAGGGTTTCGGCCAGGACCTTGTTCAGCCGCAGGCGGCCACCGCCCGCTTGGCCATGACGCTGACCAGGTAGGCGCGGTATTCGGCGCCGGCGTGAATGTCCGAATTGAGCCCCTCGGCCGAGACCGAGACGCTGTTCAAGGCCCCGGCGGAAAAGTCGCCGGAAAGCGTCAGCGCCAGGTCGCCTGGACGGGACACGCAAGGTCCCGTGCCGTCATTTCTGCATCCATGTGCCGTCCGGCTTGAGAAACCACGTGCCTGCCGGCGCCTGCTGCAGGATCTGCTTGGCATAGATCTGCCCCACCTGCTCGACGGTCGCAGCTTCCCGTGCCGCCCGCTCGGCATAGATCTGTCGCCGTTTCGCATTGACCTCCGGTACTGTGCTCTTGGCGCCGGCGGCGCCCGGATCCCTGAGCTCCAGGAAGCCGTCGAAGCGCTCACCCACCGCACCCGAGGCCCGCAGCTGGTCGAGCGTCTGCGCGAACGCCGGTCCGGCCGAGAGGGGGATCGCGGCCAGCAGGCTGAGCATGAGCAGGAAGCTATGGAAATGTCGCAGAGGCATGTCTCGCTCCATGGGCATCAACATCGGCCGAAGGTTTTAGAAGATATCCGGATTGCTCTTGATATCCTGCTTGGCTTGGTCCTCGATCTTGAGGCGCACCTCGGCATCGAGCTTGATGTTGAGATTGATCGTGATCGGCTCTTTCGGCGCCTCCACCTTGACCGTCGGCTGGCAGGCGGCGGCCAATGAACCGGCGATGAGGAACGCCGGAAGGCTGCGGTGAAGACGTCTCGGGGGAGGGTGCTCCATGATCTCGGTCTCGCTGTGGTGCCGGCGGCACCGTGTGTTAAAGGCTCGGCGCGATGCGCCGCCTTTGATGATAACGTTATACGCACTTTACTGCTGAAGTTTCCACGTTCGGCGTATCAATTCGCTGGACAGCTCGTGGCCTTCACCAAGTGCGTTCAGGATTGGCGTCAGGTTGCCGCTCAGGGTGATGTTGAACTTGAAGGGGTGGCCTTCGAGCACAGTCGGATTCTTCCCGCGCATTTCGATCCGCAGGCGAGTTTCTCCGGCCTTGTCCTTGACTCCGGTCACGGCCAAAGCGTCGTAATGGAAGTCGTGAAGCGCCTCGAGCAAGAGTTTCACCGACTGCCCACCTGATTTCAGAGCGCTCGCGGCCGCCGGGGAGCGGTATCTGAGCACCCCCGGGACGCGCGCCTCCAGGCGGGCGTCGGACACGGTAAAGGCGCCCTTGTCGATCCGCAGCGGCAGCGTGCCTGACAACCGGCCCGTGCCGGTCAATCCTTCGATCTGGATCGCCTCGAACAGGGCGCCCAGATCCAGGTCGATCACCTTGAGGTCCAGCGCGTGGTCCGGGCGCGCGAAGTCGACCAGCGTTTCGTCGAGGTGGTAGCGGCCTCCGGCGAGCGAGAACTCGGCCTGCTCCACACCTATCCGTGGCGTGTTTCCGGGCAGGATCTGGAAGCGGGCGGTGACGTCCCGCAACGGCACGCCGACATCGACGCGCGCCGCGACGAGGTTCTGGCTCGACGGGCTCGATGGCGGCATCAGATTGTCCAGGTTCAACCCGAGGCGCAGTCCGGCGACGGCGAACGAGTCGGTACGAAACGCCATGTCCCGGACGCCGATCGCCGCCTCGCTGTGAAAGCCCTTTGGATCCCATCCGATCTGCGCCGTCGCCTCGATCGCGCCGGCAACCTCACGCAGGTCTTTCAGCCAGGGCGAAAGCTCGGCCGGCTGCATGCCCCCGGGCTCGAAAACCAGGGGAGAGAGGACGGCGTTCACCTCGCCGCTCTTCCGATCGGGACTGAATGTGCCGCGGATATTACCCAGACCCGGGGCTGCCGGGCCGCTCACATCGGCCTGGAGCGCCAGCGTTTCGCCCTTTTCCAGGATCCGACCCGTCACCCCGAGCGGATTGATGTAGGCCGGGATGTGGAGGTCCCTGAGGGCCTTGGCGGCAAACCGCACCAGCGGAACATCGGGTGCCGTGCCCAGGGAGACTTGTCCCGAGAGGCCCTCGACGGCGAGAAACAGTTGCGGCACATCGATCCGTGCGTCCGACAGGACGGTGTTGCCGCGATAGGCACGCTCCGGCGTTTGTTCGCCGGTCGCCTGAATTCGTCCCACCTTGGCCCTGACGGCGACAGGCGGCTTGCCCTCGAGCGCCACCTCGAGATCGAGCGCGGCCGCCGCCAGCACGAGGTCATGCGTGAAGGCATGCCGGTCCGCCGGGCCAATCGCCTGCTGTGCTGCGACGCCGGACAGCTGCCCCGAAACGGCAAGCGCAGTCAGCGGCGTGCCGCTGATCGCCCGGCTGCGGGCCGCGATCCGGAGGGCCTCGAGCCGCAGACGGGCCGGCTTATAGTCCGCGGTCAGGCCGAGGCTTAGGCTTCCGGCTGCGCTCAGATCCGCTCCATTGGAGGTCTCGATCACGGCGTCGCCGTCGAACAGGATTTCGAGGCCGGTGTGGTCCGGGACGATGCGGACCCGGGCTCGATCCATGCCGCGCCCAGTGAGCGTGGCGGCAACACGCGGTCCAAGCCAGTCCGCCCCCAGCCCCTTGGCGGCAAGCCAGTCTCTTACCGGTCCAGGAGTGGCCAGCTTTGCGTTAAGCCGCAGCAAGAGCACCGCGCTGCCCACGGCGAGCTTCGCCTCGATCGGAAGTCGGGCCTTCAAACTCTCGACGCGACCGGGCAAGGTCACCCCGTCCAGTTCGAGCAGCAGATCGGCGGTCAGGTCGCCGCTCGACAGCCAGGACCAGATTCCGTCGACTCCGGTGTCGAACGCGGGGACGGCAGGCACCCGGCCGCGGACCGTTGCCACCAATCGACCGTGACCCGCGCGCGGGCGTAGCAGCCCGGCGATCTCCCAGATCGGTGCGGTGGCGTCTGCCGTGACCTCCAACTCGGCATCGACTTGCGGCTCAACAAGGTAATCCGCGACGCGCGCGGTGAATTCGAGGGCCGCAGCCTTGTCTCGGGCCGCGAGATTACCCTTGGCCGAGAAGTCGGTACCCGTGATGTCGAACTGCAGGTCTGCTGCGCCGACCTCGGTTCGAGCCAGCCGTATCGCCTCCAGCGATAGTTGGCCCTCCAGGTGCCGCAGCTCTCCGTACCAGTCGAACTCCAGCCCGCCACCGAGCACATCGGCTGCCAGCCTGTTACCGCCGAGCGCGATGGTTCCCTGATCGATGCGCAGGCCGCCGGTGATCCGACCGTCGGCCATGACCTCGCCCTGCAGACGTCCCAGCACGCGGCCGCTAGATGCGCTCAGTGCCAGCGTCCCGCTCGCCCGAGCCGCACCCTGGCCGCCTGGCTCGAGGACGCCTTCGAAATCCAGGGTCGCGGGACCATATGGCGTTCGGGCTTCGATGCGCCCGCCCTCGAGCGCGAGCCTCGGCGGACCGGCGCCGGG